>JAUWRG010000030.1 GCA_030610655.1 Dehalococcoidia bacterium | reverse complement strand
GTGATTCCCCGTTTCCCTACTGAGAGCTCTGCTCTGAGATTACTCTATGCCACCCTGATAACCGCCTCTCAAAGCTGGAGGGGGATCAGGATGACCCCGGAGATCTGGTGGGAGTTGGAGCTATTGAGACGAGAGGTCTTTGGGGAACAGAGCCAAAAGATTGAGAAAGAGTTGGTGGCAGTGTAGAATGCTTAGCAACGGAGGTATCCAAGCCAGGAGCTTTTACAGGAGAATTGGGACATTACCAAATTAAGCAATCGGCATCCTTTATCGCCGTCAGCATGTATGATGCTGGCGTGCTAACTTGGCGTTAATTTCCCTGGGGTGACTATGCCCTCTTTTGGAAACCACATAAAATTCAAACCTCCTCACCAAAGATGGGGGATATAATCCAGTCTTACTACCATCAAGAAGGCGCCACTGAGAATCAGAGTCCACGCTCTGGATTTCCAAATCCAGAGCAGTTTTTTGTTTCCATTCCCACAATTTTGAGCGCAGAGGAAGTGGCATACAGCCGGACAAAACTTGACAGGCGTTCCGCTTTGGGCTAGAATGGGATATGAACCAAGGTTGCTTAGAGAAGATATAGTTTGAAAGGAGACATATTCAATTTGAATATGGGGGTCGGATTCGCTAGATTTGTTGAATTTACAACCGCGGTTCGTTATTCGGTCATCTTGTCTTCTTCGCACACTTGAGTATTCCCTCGAATTTAACTTCTTTTCTCTCCACCTAAGCCTCCACCAAAGAAGTTTCTCTTTGGAGCCTCGATGAGGCCCCAGAGCGACCTCCAAAACGAAGGTAACTCAGCGGGATAAGGGAAATGGCTCCCCAGACGTCATAGGTATGGATGGCCAACCTAGCGTTTGGCGCTGAGGCGACTTGTTACTCGATGCTATTGTAGTCATTTCCAAACAGCCTCATCGTGACCTGCTGTGAGCGCACGTGTGCTGAAGGGAAAGGAGAGATAGTTAAATGGTCGAAGCGATCAGAGACTTTGAGATAGAGATAGATAAAGATGAGGTGTGCCACCTTCTCGGTTACCACAAGGGTCGAAGACCCAAGGCATCGATCTCATCGCTGATAGATGAGAAGGTAGATAAGGCCCGCGATCTCATCCAGCCATCGTGCTTCTACCTGCTCATGGATATAAAGGAGGTTTCATCCCCCAGGGTCATCCTAGAAAATGGCATAACTATAACGGTAACCAGCGACATATTGAGTTGGGTGTTAGCCGTCTGCCAGAAGACAGCCATCTTTGTGTCTAGCATTGGCTATGGCCTCGAGAGCAGAGTTACCCAATTGATGGAAGAAGGGGAGGTGTTGAAGGGAGCCATTCTCGATGCCATCGGATCGCTGGCAGCAGAGACGGCAGCCTCCTGTCTTCAAGATAAAGTTCATGAGATAGCTAACTCCGTGGGTGCCGAGATAACGCCACGCTATAGTCCAGGCTACTGCGACTGGGATATCACCCAGCAGAGGGTTCTTTTTGAGGTCATGGATTCCTCTCAAACGGGAGTGGACCTCTCTGATAACTGCCTTATGACGCCCCGCAAATCGGTATCCGGCTTGATCGGCCTGGGGTGGGGAGAGAAGAACCGGATAAAGCTGACTCCGTGCCGCTTTTGCACCAAAAAGGATTGCCCCAGCCGGAGGTGATATAATCAGGAAGGGACTGGAAGGCGGCAGCTATAAGCCGCTGACCGAAGATGATATAGCCCAAATCCACGACACCGCAATGAGGGTGTTCGAGGAGGTGGGCTTTCAAGTAAATTCAGATAAGGCACTGAAGTTTTTTCAGGATGCCGGAGCCAATGTCGATGACAACATAGTGAGACTGCCTCGAGAGACAGTCATGGACCTTATCGACATGGCACCCTCGGCGGTTACCCTCTACGGCCGCCAGCTAAAGCACAACCTAAACCTGGGTGGGGCCCGGGTGTACGCCGGCACCGGTGGCACCGCCCTCAATATCATCGACGGGACATCAGGAGAGAGGCAGCGGGCTACCCTCCAAGACCTGAAGACTATCGCCAAGCTCGTCGATGGACTGGAAAACATCCATTTCTTCCTGCTGCCCACATTTCCCAGTGATGTCCCGATAGAAAATGTGGATATTAACCGTTTTTTTGCCGGACTGGACAATACTACCAAACACGTAATGGGAGGGGTTTACACCCATGAGGGCATCCAGCAGGTGCTCCGCATGGCGGAAATCATCGCTGGCTCGCCGGAGAAGCTACGCCAGGAGCCATTCATCTCTATAATACTATGCGCCATCAGCCCACTAATCATAGATCAGGAATACGGTGACATGATTGTGACCGTTGCCGAGGCTGGCATTCCAGTAGCGCTTCCTGCGGAGCCATTATGCGGTTCCACTTCTCCAGTGACCTTGGCTGGCAATGTGGTTATTCAGACTGTGGATTCCCTCGCCGAGGTATGCCTCACACAATTAGTCAATCCTGGCACGCCGGCGATCTTTGGCTCGGTGGCCTCCAGTAACGACCTACGCGACCTGAAGTACATCACCGGGTGCATCGAGATGGGGCTTCTTAATACTGCCGGCGCTCAGATGGCCCAGTTCTACAAACTCCCATTCTATGCCACCGCAGGTATGTCCGACGCCAAGACCGTCGATGCTCAGTGCGGCTATGAGTCGGCGCTATCCAACCTGCTCTGTGCACTTGGTGGGGCCAACTTCATCCACGATGCCGCCGGCCTACTCGATTTCGCCCTCAGCGTAAGCCTTGAGAAGTATGTGGTGGATAACGAGATCCTCGGAATGGTGATGCGTGCAGTGGAAGGCATAACGGTGAACAAGGACACCCTGGCATTTGATCTCATCAAGGAGGTGGGCCCCGGAGGGCATTTTGTTTATACCAGGCATACCCGGAAGCACATGCGCACCGAGCATTACCAGCCCACCCTGAGCGACAGGGAGCACCTGGAGAATTGGCAGGCCGATGGAAAACGTGACACTGCCGCTAGGGCCAAGAGCAAGGTTGAAGAGATCCTCGCCGCTCCTGGCCACCGGCTCCCCCAGGAGGTACGGCAGAAGATACTCGATGAGCTTCCAGGTATAATAGATTAAGGTTGCGTAGCATGTTAGTAATTGGCGAAAGGATTAATGCGTCCAACAAGTCTGTGGGACAAGCTATAGCTAGCAAGGACGAGGAATTCCTGGCGAAACTTGCCAAAGCTCAGGCCGATGCTGGGGCCGATTTCGTCGACGTAAACGCTGGTGTTGGGTTTGATGCCAGGGAAAACGCCACAGCCACGATGGAGTGGCTGATAGATATAGTACAAAGGGCAACGGACAGGCCCCTTGCCATTGATAGCGATGACCCGGATACTGTGCAGGCTGCCCTGCGCAAATACCGCGGTGACACGGTAATGATCAACTCAGTCAATGCCGAGCCTGAGAGGCTAGAAGTTATTGGTCGTTTGGCAGCAGAGAGCCAGGCGTCACTGGTAGCCCTACTCATGGGAAAAGGGGGTATACCCAGCACTGTCGAGGAGCGGCTGGCTGCCAGTGAAGTAATAATGACGCACCTGACTAGCTTGGGTGTTAAGGAGGAGCAGGTATTCTTTGACCCTCTGGTGATTCCCATTTCTGTGGATTCAACCCAAGGGATTATTACGCTAAAGACTATTGAGCAAATTAAGTCCCGTTATCCAGCCGCCAAGACGGTGGTAGGACTTAGCAACATTTCCTTTGGCCTACCCAACAGGGGTATGGTCAACCGAGCATTTCTGCTGATGGCAGCCTATGCCGGTCTCGATGCCGCGATCCTGGATCCCCTCGATGCTAAGGTGATGAGCCTAGTCAAGGTTGCCGATTTGCTCACTGGAAAAGATGCCGCATGTAGAGGGTTCATCAGGGCTCATAGGAAGGGCATTTTGGCAGACTAGAGCAAATGCTATGTCGTTACAACATCAATTGAGAGATTAGCTCAGGAGGGAGAAAGTGGTCAGAGAAGGCATTCTAATTGATACGCCTTATGAAAGGATGACCAAGGAGCAAGTAACGCGAATTCACCAAGCCTCTATGGAAATCTTGAGTGATCCTGGCTTAATGTGTTTCAACAAAGAGGCGGCGGAGACATTCAACAGCAACGGCGCCGAGGTTGCGACGGTTTCCCCCAGCGACCTTCCATGCTGGCATATCAAAATCCCAGAGAAACTTGTAACCGATGCCATCGATAGTGCGCCCAAGACGATCAAATTGGGCGCGAGGAACCCAGATAATACTCTAATAATGAAGGGTGACGAACCAAGGGTATACTTTGTTTCTGGCTCAGAGACTAATATATGGCTAGATGTTGACTTTCCGACTTATGTCAAGAAATCTGACCCCAGTATTGAGACTAGGGTGCCAGAATTTCGCCCGCGACGAGGGACGGTTGCCGATCTATGCCAGTCAGCACATGTCTGTGAGCACCTAGACACTCTGGATGCCTATATCCGTACCGTAAATATCCAAGATAAAGACATTACAGAAGATAATAAAGATGTCAACAAATTCTTCGCCTCCCTGAACAACACCACCAAGCACTTTATGACAGGGCTAACCAACCTGAAACAGATGGACAACGTGGTGAATATGGCAAAGCTAATAGTGGGAGGTGAAGAGGAACTTCATGAAAACCCTATCATTTCCTTCATCACCTGTTTAGTCAAGAGCCCTCTGCAATTTGTCGAGGACACAACTGACACTTTCATTGACGTCTGCAGGAGAGGATTACCCATAGTAGTTTCCTCCTCGCCCCAGGCCGGAACCACTGCTCCTATCAAAGAGGTGGGTATTATGGCGCAGATAAATGCCGAGGTCCTAGCGGGCATAACTTTGGGCCAGTTGGTAACCAAGGGAACACCGGTCATCTACGGGAGCGTGCCGGTGAGAGCGCGGATGGATACCCTCGGCGACTCCTATGGTTCCATTGAAACCAGTCAGTACAACATCGACTGCGTTCAGATGGCGCGCTTCTACAATATACCCAATTATTCTACCTCGGGTGTCTGTGACACGAAGACACCAGGACAACAAGCATCGATAGAGAGGTTGTTATCAGATATAGTGGTTACTTTGAGCGGGCCGCAGTACCTCCACTGTGCCTATGGTCTTCTGGACTGCAATTCCGTTTTCTGTTTACTCCAGGCTGTTTTGGACGATGCCCACTTCCAGATGATTAAGTTCTTCCTAAGGCCGCCTCGTATCGACGAAACACAAATTGCTGAAATCCTGAAACAGATAAGAGAAGTGGTCACCACACCACAGAAGCTGTACATTCGCTATATTCGCCCGGTGATGCGGAGTGGTGAAATCTCAGCCCCTTATCCCTTTGAAGGGGATGGGGAGAGCGATAATGTATTCGCTCTAGCCTATGAGAGAATGAACGAGCTTCTGGCAAAACCTGTGGAGCACATAGATCCAGCTACTACTTCCAAGATATTCCAAGAGATTCCCGGCCTACTGCCAAGGCTAAACGTATATGAAGAGGGGAGATAGCAATGAGTGAAGACATTATTGCCACACTCAAAGAAAATGTAATACAGGGAAGAAAGTCCCTAGAGGATGAAGGAATAGATGAGGACCTAACGGGAACACCCGGGGTGGTGGAACTGACGCAGTCGGCGCTGGATAACAATATACCCCTAGATGTAATAGTCACGCAGGGACTGACTGCAGGGATGGAGGTCGTTGGAGAAAAATTTGCCACAAAGGAGTACTTCATCCCTGACATGCTGGCCTCTGCCGAGGCGGTGGGCGCAGCTATGGATATTCTAAAACCGCTCCTCGATGCTTCAAATGTTGAAACGAAAGGGAAATTCGCCATAGCCACGGTGAAGGGAGATATCCACGACATTGGAAAGAATATTGTCGCTATTTTGCTCAGAGGAGCGGGTTACGAGGTACAGGATCTGGGTATAGATGTACCTACGGAAAAGATCGTGGAGATGGTCAGGGAAGAAAAACCCGATTACATCGGGCTTTCCGCTTTACTGACTACTACAATGGTGAACATGGGAGAGGTAATTGAAGCGCTGAAAGAGAATGGCCTCAGAGATAAGGTCAAGGTTCTGATTGGTGGAGCGGCGGTATCTGACGAATATGCTTGTGAGATAGGAGCGGATGCTTACTGCGTTGACGGTTTCCATGCCGTTAAGGTGCTCGACGCTTTCCATCAAGCCAAGGCGTAGTCCAAGTGTAACCATATTGAAGAGGGGAGAGTAATTATGACAGGAAGGGGAAAGTAGAAGAGAGCTTCAGTCTTCAAAGAAAGGAAGGTAATTTGAATGTGTGGCATAGCAGGATGTTTCGGGATTCAAGATACAAAAACCGTCAATCGCATGTTGGATGCATTGCCCCACAGGGGGCCAAATGACCGTGGGATCCATACTTTCAACGATATGGTTTTCGGTCATACCAGACTGTCTATCGTCGATGTGGCTGGAGGTCATCAGCCAATCCTAGCAAACAACGGGAGGGCAGGGATCATCTGCAATGGCGAAATCTACAACCACTTGGAACTAAGACAGAAACTCATCTCTAAGTACCAGTTCCAGACCAAATCGGATACCGAGGCCATCCTTCATCTGTATCAGGAGAAGGGGCCCGAATGCGTGACAGAACTGGATGGGATGTTCGCCTTTGCTTTATATGATGGCGATGATTTTATGCTGGCCCGCGACCCCATTGGGATCAAACCGCTCTACTACGGCTATGTTGGCGATAAACTTTACTTTACCTCTGAGTTAGGGGCAATGAGCCTAGCTGGTGTGGAGGAGGTTCATGAATTCCCAGCCGGATACTATTACACACCCAAAGATGGCTTCGTGCAGTATTATGAAATACCGGAGATTCAAGACCATCTTCTAACTGATATAGAAGAGACCTGCAAGTTGATTCGAGAAACCTTTATCTGGGCAGTTAAGAAACGACTATTGTCAGATAAGGAAATCCATGTGGGCTCCTTCTGCAGCGGTGGTCTGGACAGCAGCCTCGTGGCCGCTATCGCCGCTGACGAAATCCCCCATCTCCACACCTTCGTGGTGGGCATGCGAGATGAAACTGGGGACGAGAGCGATGATTTGAAAGCCTCTCGCATTGCAGCGGCACACATCGGCTCGACTCATCACGAATATATCTTCACCGAGGAGGATTACTACGAGGCGCTGCCTATCGTTGTCGGCAAGTTGGAAAGCTACGACCCCTCTCTCGTACGTTGCGCCATCCCATGCTTCTTCACCTGTAAGGGCGCCGCCGATTATGTAACCGTTGTGCTTACAGGAGAAGGTGCCGATGAACTGTTTACTGGCTATCATTACATGAAGCACTATCCCATGGAAACACTCAATCCGGAAGCCAGACGCTGCATAGGTACCCTCCACAACATCAACCTTCAGCGGGCCGACAGGATGGGTATGTACTTCAGTCTGGAGCTAAGGGTGCCTTTCCTGGACGTGGCATTGGTAGACCTTTCCATGAAGATACCTCCTGAGCTCAAGATCCGCGAGTCCGAATATGTAGGGGACAAGATCGAGAAGTGGATCCTGCGCAAGGCCTTCGAAGACACAGGCTACCTGCCCGACGAGATACTGTGGCGCTACAAGGTTCAATACACTCAAGGTGCAGGCTGCGAAAGCCTGGGAGAGCAAGTAGCCGATAATGCGATGAGCGACGATGAGTATGAACGCATAGTAGCGGAAAATCCAAAGGCGATTCTTAATAGCAAGGAGGCAGCCTACTACTTCAAGATCTTTCGTCAGTTTCATCCTCAGGACTCGGTGCTCGGCTCCATTGGAATCTGGACCGGGTTCGACTTCGCTGAAGAGAGGGAGCGGGTGCGCGGTACCGTTGACGGCGACCTGAAGCACACACGGTAAAAGAAGAAGGACCAGACCAAGGTCGTTTTAGGCCGGATTTCTCACATAGTATGAAGTGGACTATCTTGGGCTCCGGGGGGTGTATGGCCATCCCCAAACCACTCTGCCAGTGCCGGGTCTGCCGGGAGGCCAGAGAAAAGGGCGTTCCCTATGCCAGAGCTGGGCCATCGGCTTTCCTTCAGGACATCAACCTGTTGATCGACACACCGGCGGAGATAATTGAACTGCTGAATCGCTCGCCTATCCGCCGTATCGATTACCTGATTCTCACTCATTTGGACCCTGACCATGTGGAAGGCTTCCGAGTAGTAGAGCAGATTACACTTGATTTTCGCACCTGGCGTGCTTACCCTAAAAAGCAGATTTGTTTGTTACTGCCTGGACAGCTAAATGAGCGGGTAAGGGAGATCCGGTCACAATATGGTCCCGTGATCGATTTCTACCAGGAAAGTGGTTTCGTCCGGCTCGTGCTTTTCCAAGACAACATCCAAATAGGAAAAGTTCGGATTACAGCCATCCCAGTTGACCGCGGTTCCCAAGTGTCCTTCGTTTACGTTTTTGAAAAGTCAGGGCGTAAGGTAGTCTATGCTCCGTGTGACATCAAGCCATTCCCCGAGCATCGCAATGAGGTTCAACAAGCCGACCTCCTGGTTATCCAGCCTGGGATATTTGAGACAGGCCTGAAACATCGTTTCAATTACCCAGTCGATCACATCTCCAGAACCACACTCTACACATTTGAGCAGACCCTTGAGCTTGCCACACGTATCCAGGCAAAAAAAGTCGTCTTTGTTCACCTAGAGGAATACTGGAATCGGAGCTACGACGATTATTGTGCTCTGGAATTGGATAACCCGATGATCCGCTTCGCCTACGATGGCATGCAGTTGACGGTATAGAACAAGTGAACCCTTTTGGATTGACTTGGCTATGGCTACGTGATATAAACTGGCAGGGTTGCCATTACTTCCTCGGCTGAGGAACTTCTAAGCAAGTCGTATAAAATTGAAATTAGCCAGCAAGAGCAGCAATAAACGACGCAGCGACCTGGAACACGTCTTCCATCCGAGATCGGTTGCGGTGGCGGGGGTTTCAAGCAAGGGCGGTGGTATCGCTCACGTTCTATTTGCACCCCTTCTCAGCGTTGTATACCTGCCGGCCTCCCCGTGTTTCGCAACGTGAGTAGTGCGGCCATCGCCCTAAACAGGTTTGTCCAGTATCATGAAGATCGAGCCAACGACTAGCTCCTTGCTATTATGGGAAACCTCCATCTACTTGCAACCGTGTATTACTTCCCCCCATATTGTAATATTAAGACAGTTAGTTTTACCTTTACAAAAACGGGCTTCTTACAGAGGTGACCAAGAAATCAAGCTGAAACACTGATTCCAAAATGGCGACGCCGAAAGTGCGTTGCACATTGTGGTTCAATCTGCTAGCATTGAGCCATTCTTAACGGAGGTGAAAGATGAAATTAGCCGGGAAGGTTGGCATTGTAACAGCATCTGCGGGTGTGGGGATAGGGCAGGCTACCGTTCGTGCGTTAGCGAGGGAAGGTGCCAGTGTTGTGGTTAGTGACGTCCATGAGAGAAGGGCCAAAGAGGTTTCAGAAAGCCTGAAAGCCGAGGGATATAAGGCAATAGGCATCGTCTGCGATGTATCCAAATGGGATCAGGTAGAAAGCATGGTCAAACAGACTTTGGACGCCTTCGGCCGAATAGATATCCTGGTTAACAACGCAGCAAGAGAGATCATCGCACCAATAGTTGATACAACGGAGGAGAACTGGGACCTGATAATGAACGTTTGTGTCAAAGGGACGTTCTTCTGCACCAAGGCTGTGCTCCCCACCATGATAAGCCAAAAAAGCGGAGCCATCGTTAATATGGCCTCCGTTGATGCTTACATAGGGAACCCCATTGGGGAGTGCGCTTACTGCTCTGCAAAGGCTGGCATCACAGGATTTACCAGGGTCACCGCCGCAGAGGGTGCACAACACAATATTCGTGCCAACGCCATTGCCCCGGGAGTTGTCCCCAATCCATATCTTGAGAAGGTCTATCCCAAAGAGGTTCTTCAGGAGATGGAAAACATGAGCCTTTTCAAAAGAGGGGCGAGGCCGGAAGAGATAGCGAATATAGTACTATTCTTAGTTTCTGATGAAGCCAGTTATGTAACCGGTGTAGTAATCAATGCCAGCGCTGGACTGTATTGGAGCCCTTAACGGGGTCGGTGATATCAAGTCTTTAGGAAGAGGGTTCATGCGATGAAAGTGATCGATGTACAGACACAAATGACCACCGAGAAGGGGGCATTGTGGCCTCTATCAGTCAAGGAGTTCTTTGAGGCCTCGTTCAAAACCAAGATCCCCTACTATCAGAGCGAAGAGGAGATGATGGGCGGTTTCAGAGAAGCCGAAGCCAGAGTCATCCTTATACCACCAACCTGGGGCAAGCAAGACCTGGGCGAGATCAGGGCGGCACATGACTATGTCGGTCAGCTTAAGAAAGACTATCCCGATGTCGTTTATACTTTCTGGGTCTCACCTGCTCCCGGCGTCAACATCATCAAGTGGATACGGGAGCTGGAGAGGTGCATCAAGGACCTGGGCTCAACAGGCATTTACTACAATGGCTTCTCCACCGGCATCCCGGCGAACGACAAGTTCCTGTATCCCTTTTATGACCTGTGTCAGGAGGCAGGTGTTCCAGCAAGGATAAGCGTGGGTCACACGGCAGCCGGCGCAGGCACGCCCGGAGGTTCGGGGATACACTTGAGAACTGAGAACCCCATCTATATCGATGATGTGGCGGCTGATTTTCCCTCTCTCAATATCATCGCCACCCACTGCCCCTGGCCTTACCACAACGAGATGATCTCGATAATGCTGCACAAGGCTAACGTCTATAATGACCTGCATGGCTGGCTACCCAGGTATTTCCCGCCAGAGATCAAGAGGGAGATCAACGGTCGCCTGAAAAACAAATTTCTATTTGGTTCAGATTTCCCATTCTTCACCTATCAGCGCCTGTACGAAGACTGGGAATCACAGGACTACAAGCCGGAAGTGCTTGAGAACGTCTACTACCGCAATGCCCAGAGGGTGTTCGGGATCGAATAATGCCCAAAAAATAAGGGCGCTACTACTTGCAGCTATGTAACTCTGCCGAATTCCCTCTCCAATTGTGAGGAACTGAAGCGGACCATCGTCGGTCTGCCATGAGGACAGGTATGTGGTGTCTCGGTCAATTCCATATCTCGCACCAGATTGCGCATCTCCTCCATGCTGAGTATGTCACCTGCCTTCACCGCACTGTGACAGGCTATGGAGATGGCGATCTTTTCTTCTAGGCTGACTTCACCTCTCTCTTCACCAAGGGAATCCAATATCTCGCCAATAGTTCGGGACACTGCCTCCCCCCTGACTACGGCCGGCACAGCGCGCAATAGATAGGTTCGCGGGCCGAATGGCTCGATAGCGAAGCCGTAAGAGGCGAGAACCTCCCCTTGGGTTTTCAACACTTCCTCCTGACGTGGTGTAACCTCGATGGTCATCGGCTCCAAAAGCCCCTGTACCTCTACCTCACTCCTAGCCCGCTGAGCACGGACCTTCTCGAAGAGGACACGTTCGTGGGCGGCGTGCTGGTCGACGAGGTATAGCCCATCGGGCCCCTCGGCGATGATATAGGTGACGGAGAGTTGACCGAGGACGCGTAAGATTGGCAAGGCTGATTTTGAAGTTGGCTTGGCTGATATGGAGCTCTCAAATAGCTCCTCCTGCCTCATCCAAGGCCGTTCCTCTTGCTCCTCACCAGGGGAGGTTGGCATGGCGATCGGGCTTAGCTGCCGCCTCACCAGCGGAACGGGCATTTGCTCCACAAGGGCTGCTCTCACCGCCTTCTGAACACTAGTGAAAAGCTCCCGCTCATTGCGAAATCTCACTTCTCTCTTGGTGGGGTGGACATTAATATCGACATCTTGATAGAGGAGAGAAACATTGAGCACGGCGATGGGATGCTTTCCCGCCATGAGCAGACCGTGATAGGCATCCTCCACAGCGCGACTTAAAAGAGGGCTCCTGACCCAGCGGCGATTGACGAAGAAGCTCAGATAGCTTCGGCTGGAGCGAGCGACCGATGGTGCGCTCACAAATCCCCACACTGGGGAATCCCGCTCCCCTACCAGGATCATTTCCTCGGCGACTTTTAGCCCATAGACCTTGACCAGCACGTCGCGCAGTTCACCATTGCCCTGGGTTTGCAGCGCCATCCGCCCGTCTATGAAAAGGGTGAACTTCACCTCAGGGAAGGCGAGACTATACTGGCTCACTACATTAGAGATGTGGCTGCTCTCGGTGGTTGCTGATTTGAGGAACTTGAAACGGGCAGGGACATTTTGGAACAAATAGCGTACCGTCACGGTAGTTCCGTGAGGGCAGCCTCGCTTCCCTTTTTCCACCACAGCGCCGTTTCTGAGATTAAGATAGGCTCCCGCTACCTCATCCGGCGTACGCGTCAACATCTCAACCTGAGCCACCGCGGCGATGCTGGGCAGCGCCTCGCCCCTGAAGCCAAGGCTGGAGACGGTATCAAGGTCGGTGAAGCTGTCGATTTTGCTGGTGGCGTGGCGATGAAAGGCAAGCTCCACCTCATCAGAAGGTATGCCCCCGCCATTGTCGATAACCCGAATCAGGCTCACTCCACCGCTACGTGCCTCAACGCTGATCTGGCTAGCGCCGGCATCCAGGGAGTTCTCGATAAGCTCCTTGACCACCGATGCCGGCCTCTCCACCACCTCTCCGGCAGCGATCTTGGAGACAACTTCAGGTTCCAGTATTCTGATAGACATTTATTTATTCCAAAAATAGGCTTTCTTCCGTTTTCCTGAGCCTGCCGAAGGGCCCACCACGAACGGCTTCTATTTCCCCTCCCTCTAACTCCCTCCGACAGGTCGGAGTCCTCCGCTTTGCGAGAGTCCGACAAATCGGACGATGAATCGGACCTCCCACCAGTCTCCAAAGGCGGCTCGCCTCTGGCGAGGGGAGGGAGGATTTGCCCCCCTCCCTCGACGGGAGAGCGCTAATGGCTGTCCTGAGCTTGTCGAAGGATGAGGGTAAAGTTTCCCATTCCCTATTTTATAGCTCCTTTTATCTTTGCGATTACCTCACATGCTTCATCGAGGGACTGCTTTATTTCCTCCCTTGTGTATTCAACGGTGAGACCTGAAGGATACCTGCTATCCATATAGTATTTTGTTATCCTCGTGCTGATGTAAATAAATTTCTCAAAGCTTTTGTCTATTTCGATAACATCGTCGAGGAGTTTCTCCAGGTCATGAGTCCGCTTAGGTTTCACTCCATGGAAAACAAGAAACCCTTTTAGATATTTTTCTACAGCTTGTTGAATTAGAAAAGCGATGGTATCTGCGTAACCCCGTTCGTTATAGAGCAACTGCGCCATCTCTATATCATGGTCGCCCTTTATAAGCCATTCTTCGGCATGGGCTTTTCTACTTTCGCTCATAAACTACCACTCCATTTTCCAAAATCTCCTCTATGAAAAAATCTCCGATTTTAAGCCTTTGCTCAATTTCCTCTTTTGTATAGATCAAAGGGGAAAAGGGGATTTTCCTTTCAGGGTCTCTGGTTAGTTTTCTAACCTCCATCCACCTGTCAATTTGCCTTTTATCCGTATCCTTAATGATAAGCATATCGATATCACTATCCCCAGTTGGCTCACCATAGGCATAGGAGCCAAAAAGGATAATCTTATCCGGCTGATAGCCCTCTTTTAGCTTCTCCACGATTTCCGAGATGATTTTCCTAACTTTTTCATCTGCTATCATTTTTAGCCTCTCTTGTCTCCACCCCACCTGCCGTGCATCTCCAATTGCTCCCGCTTGATGCGGTCATTCCCGCACTTGGCGCACTGGGTAGGTATGACATCCAACCTGCTTGGCAATTCCACAGTATCACCTCCCGACAGCGATCTAGAATGCAAACTATGGTGTGAGACTTCCTATCACCAATATATTAAACTATGTTTTATCATGAAACAAGCGGCGATGGAAGTGCAGCCATTAGTTGCTTGCTATATACATTGTATGAATATTTAAATTGGGGTAAATTCAAGGTGAAAAAGGCTTGACAAGTTCTTAATCACATGCTAATATTAATATCAAGCAATTAAAGGAGGTGTAGCATGGTTCAAAGAAACCCACGGAATGAAGCAGGAGCCCTTAAGGCACCCTACGTGTCTACGCGTGCTATCAGGCTCTTCTTCGATAGAGTGAGAAGCGTAAGCACACCCGAGAGGGTAGACATCGATCGGCTGCAAGATTATGGGGTCTCGGCGGGCAATGCACCTGCACTCCTGAGTGGTCTCAAATTCCTCGGGCTGCTTGACAGTCAAGGTGTGCCAACGAAGGATTTTCGTGCTATCCAAACCACAGGCGCGGAATTCTGCCAGAATCTCGAGCAGGTGGTTCGAAGAGCCTACGCAGAGGTGTTTGAGCGGTTCGATGTTGCGACGGCTGAGCGTGAGTTGATTAGGAATTACTTTGCACGAAACTACTCAGTATCCCAAGCAGCGAGCGCGACAGCGGTTTTCACGGACCTTTGTAGGCTGGCTGAGATTCCTCTCTCGGGTGCTCTCCAAGGAGCAGTCCCTAGAGTTGCTGAGCGTACACAACGCCAGCCTGCCCAAACTCGAGCCCAATCAACTACCCGAGGCAGCGAGAGGAAGGAGCCCACTATTCGCGGTGGATCTCCGGCAACTCTGCGTACGCTATCCGAGCAACTTTCTAGGGTCGAGCATATAGTAGAGGCAATCTTAGAAAGATTGCCTGCCAAAGAAGATTGAAGAAAGGCGTGTAAGAATCTGATCTTCCCCCATCACTCTTCCTTTGCCTTCTGCTTTAGCTCGTAGAGCTTGTTGATCGCCTCAAGCGGCGTCATTGAGTCGATGTCCAGTTGAGCCAACTCGTCCAACATCGGCGATGGCTGTGAAAAGAGAGGCAGCTGCGGTGCCTCGTCTCGACGCTCTTTCTTCTTAGCCTTCGCCTTTTGTCCCCGACCGTCCTCAAGCTCCACCAAGACCTCCTCAGCGCGGTGAATCACCGAGCGCGGTAGCCCGGCAAGCTGCGCTACATGAATGCCGTAGCTCTTGTCGGCACCACCGGGGATGATTTTGCGCAAGAACACTACCTTGCCACCCTCTTCGACAACGGCAACATTGAAGTTCTTCACCCGGGGCAAGAAGCTCGCTATATTCACCATCTCGTGATAGTGGGTGGCAAACAGGGTCTTCGCCCCAAGCTTTGGCTGGTTGTGGATGTATTCGGCCACCGCTTGAGCGATCGATATGCCGTCGTAGGTGCTGGTCCCCCGCCCGATCTCATCGAGGATCACCAGTGAGCGGGGCGTGGCATGGTTGAGGATATTCGCCGTCTCCTCCATCTCCACCATGAAGGTGGACCTTCCCATAGCCAGTTCGTCCTGAGCGCCGACCCGGGTGAAAATCCGGTCAACAATGCCAATCTGGGCTGAGTCGGCGGGGACAAAGCTTCCAATCTGCGCCAGGAGCACAATGAGCGCCACCTGCCTGAGGTAGGTCGACTTCCCTGACATATTGGGGCCGGTGAGGACGATAAGCTGGGCACCCTTGTTAGAGAGATGAGTGTCATTGGGAACAAAGGGTTTATCGCCCATCATCTGCTCCACAACGGGATGGCGACCGCCATGGATAACGATGGAGTCGTCTGTGTTCAACTTCGGTCTCACATAGTTGTTGCGCACCGCCGCCTCGGCAAGGGATGAGAAGACATCTATCTGGGCCACAGCGGAAGCCACTTCCAGTATGCGCTCAGCGGCAGCGCCCACCTGGTGGCAAACCTGGCGGAAAATATTCCCTTCAAGTTCAATGACCCTCTCCTGGGCATTGAGAATCAGTGATTCATATTCCTTGAGTTCGGGGGTGAAGAAGCGCTCCGCCCCTACCAGCGTCTGCTTGCGAATGTACTCATCAGGTACTTGAGAAAGATTGGACTTGGAGACCTCGATAAAGTAGCCGAATACCTTGTTATATCTCACCTTTAGCGATTTGATCCCCGTCCGCTCCCTCTCCCGTCGTTCCAGATTCGCCAGGTATTTCCTGGCATCCCTTGATGATGACCTTATCTCATCCAGCTCCGCCGAGAAGCCTTGCTTGATTACCCCTTCACCAACGGCTTGAGGCGGTTCCTCAGCGATAGCCTGGGAGATTAGAGCGGCGACATCCTGACAGGGTTTCATGCCTTCCAAAAGCCATTCTATTGGAGTGGCCTCTTTTTGCTCCATCGCCTCTCTAAGCTGAGACACTGTCTCGAGGCTGCGGCGCAGGCTGACCAGCTCCCTGGGCGTGGCGATGCCGTTGCCCACGCGGTTGATAATTCTCTCCAGGTCAGCGATCTGCCCCAGCAGGGCGATAGCCTTGGTGCGTCGCTGTGCACTACCATAAAACCATGATACGGCATCGTGCCGTCTGTTTAGCTCTGTTATGTCAAGTAACGGCTGCCCCAGCCACTTCTTGAGCAGCCTCCCTCCCATAGATGTTCTGGTGAGGTCAATGACGGACAGGAGCGAACCAGCAGTAGTGCCAAGGCGCATGCTCTGCGAAAGCTCCAGGTTGCGCCTCGTCTGGGGGTCAAGGACCATGAAGGACTGGGTGGAGTATGTGGAAAGCCTGGTGAGCTGCCCCAGCGTCCCCTTTTGGGTCTCGCTGAGGTAGTGGATAATAGCGCCAGCCGCCTTTATCGCCAATGGCAGGTGAGCGCAGCCGTACCCCTCCAAAGAAGCTGTGCCAAAATGCTCCAGCAATATCTCGCGGGCAGTCTCCAGTTCAAACCACTGTTCATCAAGGAAAGTCGCCGACACAGAGAGGTCATCAAGATCGGAGCCGCAAGGGGCAATGAGCTCCGAAGGACGGAGGCGCTCCAGTTCAGATGGGGCGTTTTCACGGGATAGCTGGGTGGTTTGGAACTCGCTCGTTGTTATGTCAACATACGCAATGCCTGCCTGCTCCCTGTCAACAACCAAGGCTGCAAGATAATTGTTTGCCTTCCCCTCCAGCAGCCCCGGCTCGACAACTGTCCCCGGAGTCACTACACGAATTACGTCTCTATCAACCAGCCCTTTACCTTTGGGCTCACTCAGTTGCTCGCATATGGCGACCTTATAGCCCTTGTTTATCAACCTGGCTAGATAGTTATCCAGGGCATGATAAGGAATGCCCGCCAGCGGCACACGCTGCCCTTTGCCCATCTCCCTCGAAGTGAGCACGATCTCAAGCTCCCTGGAAGCAATCTCAGCATCCTGGTCGAATGTCTCGTAGAAGTCGCCGAGACGAAAGAAGACGATAGCTTCAGGGTACCTGCGCTTGATCCTGAGATACTGGCTTCGCAGCGGTGTCACCTTTTCCATCCTGCGCTATTCTACAAGAAAAATGCCTTTCATAACAACAAAAGCCCCACCCAGTTGAGGTGGGGTTTTTATATGAAGATAACTTGACTCTGTCCATTTCTATGTCATTGCGAGGAGCACCAGCGACGAAGCAATCTTAAGCACAACCACGAGATTGCTTCGCGGAGTTTATCCTGAGCCATATGTTGAGATTCTTCGCTTCGCGCAGAATGACAATAGTCGAAGGGCTCGCAATGACAGGGAGAATTACAATCTAATGTGACAATGTCAGGATAAGGCTCGGTTATTTTCGTGATTGGTCGTGGCCCTTGGACCATAAAGGTT
This sequence comes from Dehalococcoidia bacterium, assembly GCA_030610655.1. Taxonomy (GTDB): domain Bacteria; phylum Chloroflexota; class Dehalococcoidia; order E44-bin15; family E44-bin15; genus DAOUVR01. The sequence goes on along the minus strand of JAUWRG010000030.1, from coordinate 2,566 downwards.
TCATATTGTTTGCTCAGTCTTATTGGAAAGGCCTGTTATAGACCTCTGAGGTATTCATCAATGGAGGCGGCTGCCCTTTTACCTGCCCCCATAGCGCTGATCACGGTGGCAGCACCGGTGACCACATCACCTCCCGCCCAGACTGCGTCTTTCACCGTCTTCCCCGTCTCCTCATCGGCAACTACCGTGCCCCTCCTGGTAACCTCCAGCCCTTTCGTTGTCGTGGGCACGAGGGGATTGGGGGTGGTGCCCAGGGCGATAACCACGATATCGACATCGATAACGAACTCGCTGCCCTCCTTGACAATAGGTCGCCGCCGCCCGCTGTCATCGGGCTCTCCCAGTTCCATCTCATAGCACTCCGCACCAACCACCCAGCCCTGATCATTGCCGATGAATCTCTTGGGATTAGTTAGGAGCTTGAAGATAATGCCCTCCTCCTGGGCGTTCTCCACCTCCTCCCGCCTCGCTGGCAACTCTACCTCGGAGCGGCGGTAGACGATATAGACCTCCTCAGCGCCCAGCCTCAGGGCGCACCTTGCTGAATCCATCGCTACATTGCCCCCACCCACCACCGCTACCCTGCGACCTACCTTCACGGGGGTATCATATTCAGGGAAGAGATAAGCCTTCATTAAGTTAGTTCGAGTAAGGAATTCATTTGCCGAATAGATACCGTTAAGGTTCTCACCGGGGATATTCAGGAACATAGGCAGCCCCGCACCGGTGCCAAGAAAGACAGCATCATAGCCATCCTCCATAATTTCGTCAACAGTCGCGGTCTTACCTACAACGGAGTCCAGTCTGACATCCACCCCCAGAGATCTTACAAAGTCAACCTCGGTCTGGACAACGTGCTTGGGCAGCCTGAACTCGGGGATACCATACATAAGCACACCACCAGCGGTATGGAGCGCCTCAAAGATTGTTACTTCGTGCCCCAATTTGGCCAGGTCGGCGGCTGCGGTGAGCCCTGCCGGTCCCGACCCTACTACTGCCACTTTCTTTCCAGTTGGCTTAGCAAGTTCTGGCTTCTGCATTTGCCCCTGGCGAAGCTCCCAATCGGCGACATAGCGCTCCAAACGACCGATGGCTATCGGGGCACCCTTCTTCGCTATGGTACATGTCGCTTCGCATTGCGACTCCTGTGGACAGACCCGCCCACAGATGCCAGGCAGACTATTCTTGCTCTTAAGAATGCGCACTGCCTCAGGCATATTCCCATCGCGTACTGCCAGAATGAAGTCGGGAATGTCCACCTCCACCGGGCAGCCATCAATGCAGGATCGCTTGGGGCACTGGATGCACCGAGTGGCCTCAGCCAAAGCCTGTTCCTCGTTATATCCCAAGGCGACCTCATCAAAATTCCTCGCCCGCACCAGGGGCTCCTGCTTGGGCATGGACACTCGGTTTAGATCTAACTTAGGCATGGCTCATCTGCTCCCATCGCTCTAACGCTTTCTTTTCTTCATCGAGGTATATCCGCTGGCGAGTAAAGAGGAGGTCCCAGTCTACCTGGTGGCCATCAAAGTCAGGCCCATCAACACAGGTGAACTTGGTTTGACCCCCAACCTCAACCCTACAGCAGCCACACATCCCGGTGCCATCGACCATAATCGGGTTGAGGCTGACGATTGTCTTAATACCAAAAGGCTCAGTCGTTTTAGCACAAAACTTCATCATCACCGTGGGGCCGATGGCGATAACCCGGTCTATCTTCCGCTCTCCCTCAAGCAATTCCTTGAGAGGCTCAGTCACCAATGCCTTACGGCCGTAGGAGCCATCGTCTGTGGTCACAATGAGCTCATCGCTGACCGCTCTCAGACGATCTTCCCAGAACAAAAGATCCTTGTTCCTGGCTCCCATAATAGACAAGACCCTGTTTCCCGCCTCCTTCATCGAACGAGCAATCGGGACTATAGGAGCAACAGCGAACCCTCCCCCGACGCAGACCACGGTGCCAAAATTATCGATATGGGTGGGCAAGCCCAGAGGGCCGGCGAAGTTGGCGATGTAATCACCAGCTTTAAGCTGAGCCAGCTTGCGGGTTGTCGCCCCCACCTCCATGAAGACAATAGTAATACTCCCTTCCTCTCTATCCCAGTCGGCAACGGTAAGAGGGATACGCTCGCCCTTTTCGTCCACCCTTAGGACAACGAACTGCCCTGCCTGGGCCTTGCGGGCAACTGCCGGCGCCTCTACCTTAAAAAGGTGAATGCTGGGCACCAAGTCCTCTCTCAGCATGATTTTATACATTAATCCCTCTCCATAACTTTAGAATCGACGAGTAGACTTCTGATTGTTTGTAAAAAAGGGGACAAGCTGCGGTCTTTTTGTGGCGTGGAAATCTGCTAGCTGCTTATTCGTAAGTGCAGGGGTAACCATCATTTCTCTGAAAACAAATGATACCACACTGCACCCGAGGAATTCAACTCCCCGCTTAGTTCTCCGTAGAAATCCGACACTCATCCTCCTTCCTGAGTGGTGTGTTCATTCTTAATCCCATGTGGGGTCGGTGGTAGTGATAACGTTCCAGGAACAATTCTACCATCTTCTGACACTCCGG
>JAUWRG010000069.1 GCA_030610655.1 Dehalococcoidia bacterium | reverse complement strand
CACGATTTCGGTAATGCTCCTCGTTTTTAATTTGTGCCTTTCAGCAACAAGCATGCCACCATTAATACTTTTGGCTTCATACCCATAATCCCGTATCTCCCCTTTTATAGTTGGAAGGGCTAATACTCTAAGGTCTGACTTTGCGGTCAGTATCTCAATTGCCTTTTGAGAATACCCCCTTGCCATGATGCCGTCTATAAAGGTCTCACGGATGTTTCGGGCGAGTTGCTCTTCTACAACCCCGCTCAGGACTAGTACACCACCGAAGGGAATTATGGGGTCTCTATTCCAACTAAGATCATAGGCTTCCTCAACATTCTTAGCTCTGGCTACTGAAAATGGTATCGCATGCTTCATAACACAGACAAATTCATCCAGTGGATATATTTCCGACAATCGTCCTACTACAGATAGCCCGGTATCCCAATCCTCCACATTTCCATAGGAGCGTATTTTTGTCCCTTCCTGTATTGCCTCAGCAGAAAGAACGCTTGGTCCGCTGTAATTCTCCTCTTCGTAGGCTCGGGCGGCATCGCCCGGGGTTAAGCCATATCTTAGAGGGGTTCTAGCTAATCCAAAACTATATTTGCCTATATTCAATCGGGCAGGAAGATGGTCTGCTGGCACTAACTCCCTATATTGTCTTCTTACTGATAAGTCTGCCATTGGATTCCTCCTAAGTGACCACTTTTTGCAACTCGCCTCTTTTAAGACCTTCTTTTATATCTATCATTATTCTCCGGGCGTAGGTCATCTCTTCTGGGTAGGTGTACATTGCATAAGCAGAGCTTGGTACTAACGCGTTGGAACCGGCGACGATGCGCGCACTTATTTCGAAGACATACATCGTAGAATAAGGATCCACTACCGTCTCCAAGCAGAATGGCCCCACGATACCACCTGGCACGAGCCTTTTCGAGGCTTCGAGGGTTTTTCTTCCTGCTGGAATTGCTTGTTGTAACAATATGCTCTCTCTCAAAACAACCTGTGCATTTCCGGTAACATTATATGTGGGGGCGTTTCCCTCCTCCAAAAGCTGTGCCCTCGTACCAACCTTGAAGAATTCGTCGGCATTGCTTTCGTCTCTCCTGTCGGCACCCCAGAATTCCAAGTCTGAACCATTATATATGCCAAAAGGTGTAGCAAAAAACTGAAGATAGTATCGCGTTCCTGAAATGAATCGTTGAATTATAGCTTCTGTGTACTCTTTTTTTGCTTTGCGAGAGTCGATAAACCTCTTGTATTCGTCGTAAGATGTAACTACTGCTGCACCACGACCTCCAGGGGCACCTTGCAATTTAATTATGACCGCACCATCGATTTGTTCTGGGTACTTAAGCTCCTCTGGCATAAGAAGACCAGCTTCTTTCTCCAGCCACTCTCTTTGCTTTTCTCGGTCAAACTCATATTGCACGATTCTTCGGTTTCCGTAGATTGGCACAGACAACAACTCCAGACCGTGATGACAAGATCCAGGAACCCTGAGATATTCTACAGTCGAGCCAGTGGGAATAAAGATAATATTTGCGGCTAGCAGTTCGTGGTATCTTTGTATAATTTGGGAGTATTCTTCAACCTCGAAATAGTCGTCGGGTCTTGCCAGCGGGAAAAACCTATAAGAATCTTTTAAATTTGCCTCTTTTCTTTTCAGTATACCCAGGGTTCTAAACCCTTCCCTCCTGGCAGCATTGAATATTTGAAGACTTGAATGCGAACATAGAGTCGCAATGGTAATGTCTTTTTCATCGAGCTTCATTAGCCTTTGGATGGATTTTTGTACCGTCGGTTCAATATCGTTACTCATAACTCAAGCCCCAGGTACTGAGCGATCATAGTATCATACAGCGCTACGTGATGGAATGCCTTTTGGGCCAGTTTTTTTCGTTGTTCGGTGGCTATTTCGCCCGAACGCAGTTTCTCCAAAACTGGCTGGTAGTCTGCGGGATCGACCACCACAAGGACATATGGGAAATTCTTGGCAGCGGCGCGGATCATCGTTGGCCCACCGATGTCGATATTCTCCAACGCCTCATCAAGTGTGACACCTTCTCGGGATACTGTCTGGACGAAGGGGTAAAGATTGACTGCTACTAGGTCGATGGTCGCTATCCCTCTTTCGCTGAGCTCAGCAAGATGACTGGGTACGTTGCGCTTGGCTAGAATGCCCCCATGCACTGCGGGGTGAAGGGTTTTCACCCGTCCATCGAGGATCTCAGGGAAATTTGTCAGCTCACCAACGCTGTGAACAGGCACTCCAGCGCCCTGAAGGGCGCTCTTCGTGCCCCCGGTGCTGAATATCTCTATTCCTAACTCATTCAGACCACGAGCAAACTCAGCCAGACCTGTTTTGTCTGAAACGCTTAAAATCGCACGCATAAATTTCTTCCTAGAGTATGACTACCCGCTCCCTTCCTTTTTCTTCCACCACGTCGCCGATGATTCTGGCCTGTGGTATCTTTTTCGTTAACTCCGCGACATCGCTGGAGGAGCAAACTAGTATCATGCCGATCCCCATATTGAATACACGGTGCATTTCCACATCGTCTACATTGCCCTCTTTTTGAATTAGTGAGAAGATAGGAGGTATCTGCCAAGACTTCTTCTCGATTTTGGCTGCCAACCCCTCGGGCAGGATACGGGGTAAGTTGCCGGGAATTCCTCCACCGGTAATATGGGCTATGCCCCGAATCATAGGGAGCATAGATTTGAGAATTGGATAGTAGCAGCGGTGAGGTTCGAGAAGTTTTTCGCCCAAGGGGCAGTCGAGTTGGGGGTATAAGCGATTCAAGCAGGAGGGGTCTTTGTCGATGTTGAATATCTTTCGCACCAGGGAATAGCCGTTAGTATGAAGGCCACTTGAGGGCAAGCCGATGATGACGTCGCCAGCTTTTATCGAATTTCCATTGATGAGCTTGCTCTTCTCTACCACGCCAACGATGAAGCCCACCAAATCATATTCCCCCTCGGGGTAGAGGCCAGGCATTTCGGCGGTCTCACCACCGATGAGAGCGCAGCCCACCTCGCTCAAGGCGCTGGTCATTCCCTGGATAATGCTCTCTAGGATGCTGGGCACGAGTTTAGCCATGGCTATATAGTCCTGAAAGAAAAGGGGCTTGGCACCACAGGTGAAGATGTCATTTATGCAGTGATTTGCCAAGTCAATACCTATAGTTTCATGTTGGTTTAAGGCACAGGCGATCTTTAGCTTGGTGCCGACTCCGTCGGCACTGGAGACGAGGACAGGTTGTTGATAGCCCTTTAGCTCGAAAAGCCCACCAAAAAACCCGAGGTCGCCCAGGACCTCGGGACCAAAAGTAGTACGCGCCCGTTTTCGAATCGTTTTCACAAGTTTATCGGCGGCGTCGATATCTACACCAGCGGCGCGATATGTTCCCGTTGCTCTCTTGGCAGCCAAGAATCACTCCCTAACAGGCTCCAGTGCCAGCTTATCCATCTCAAGCTGGACTGGGATGGGGTATTCACCAGTAAAGCAGGCGAGGCAGAAGAGATCCTTGGGCAGCGCTACCGACTCAATGAGCCCTTCCATGCTCAAATAGCCGAGAGAATCGGCGCCGATGTAATCGGCGATCTCAGGGACCTCCTTATGGGAGGCGATGAGCTCCCACTTTGCTGCCATGTCCACTCCGAAGAAGCAGGGATAACGAATGGGCAGAGCGCAGATGCGCATGTGTATTTCCTTGGCCCCGGCCCGCCTGAGCAAACTGATTACCCTTGGTGTGGTGGTGCCCCGCACAATGCTATCATCGACAAGGACGACCCTCTTGCCCTCCAATACCTCGGGCATTGGGTTGAACTTGAGCTTGACGCCAAGCTCCCTGATTCGCTGATCTGGCTCGATGAAGGTGCGACCCACATAGCGATTCTTCAACAGCCCCTCGGTAAAAGGTATCCCCGACTCTATGGAATAGCCGATGCCCGCCGCTGTTGCCGAGTCTGGGACGCCGATCACCAGGTCAGCGTTTACCGGATGCTCCTGAGCTAGTCTCGCTCCCATGGCTTGTCGCGCCAAATATATACGTCGGCCCTCCATTATGCTGTCGGGTCGGGCGAAGTAGATGTATTCAAAGATGCACAGGCTTCTCTTTCCAAGTTGCTTTTCTTTATAGCTTCTCATCCCGGATGAATCGATGGCCACCACCTCACCAGGCTCGACCTCGCGGTGGAATTTAGCCCCGATATGGTCCAGAGCACAGCTTTCTGAGGCGAGCACCCAGCCACCATCGAGGCGGCCTAAACAGAGTGGTCGAATACCCAATGGGTCGCGAACTCCGAACAGACCATCCTCGGTCATCAGCACCAGGGAGTAAGCGCCCTCCAGTCTCTTCATTGCGTATCTTATCCTATTGGCCCAGGTCTTTTTCGTTGAGGAGAGGATTAGATGGGCGATGATCTCAGAGTCCGTTCCAGTGGCGAAATTGCAGTGTTGCTGTTCAAGCTCATTATGCAGATACTGTGCGTTGGTGATATTTCCGTTGTGCCCTAGGGCTATCCTGCCTGCGGGGCCCTCGGTTACAATAGGCTGGGCATTAGCCGGGCTGCTAGAGCCGGTGGTGGAATAGCGGTTGTGCCCTATGGCGATGTTGCCCCAGAGTCGGGCTAAGACCTCTTCGTTATAGACCTGGGAAACCAGCCCTGTTTTGGTGTACACATGAATGCGCTTTCCATCGGCGGTGGCGATGCCAGAACTCTCCTGACCGCGATGTTGCTGAGAATATAGACCGAAGTAGGTGAGCCTCGCCACATCCTCACCTGGGGCATAAACTCCAAAGAGGGCACAGCACTCTTTCATCTTTTCGCCTCTCCAACCCATTATATTGCCCCTTTACTTTAGGGTCAATGTCTCTAAACCTGGGCTCTAAGCCAATTCAGAGCGCCATCTATAGCCTTTTCTGCGATGCGAAGCCGATGTCCTGCTCCCTCAATGATTAGAATGTCCTTAGGTTCACCCGCACTATTATAAATCGCCCAAGCATCTTGTGGGTCAACCACATCATCCTCAGCGCCGTGGACAATCAGCAGGGGCCGTGGAGATATTTTTTCGATCCGATTTATCGGGCTAAGCTGACTGAAGCTGTTGAGCCATTCATCTACGGAGGGAGGGAAATTGTCGTTCCTGATTATTCCAACGCGGCGAAAATGCTCAATGGTGGATTTTGCACGTGTGACATCGGTGACGAGGCGGAATTCAGCGGGACATGAGCATAGCACCAACGAGGAGACCCGTGGGTCTTTTGAAGCAACGTAGGCGGAGACCGCAGCACCACCACTAAATCCCATCAAGGAGATTTTATCCTTCTCAACTTCTCTCATATTGTAAATATATTCAAGGACAGTTTCGAGGTCTCTGGTCCATCCTAGAATATCGAAGTTGCCCCCGCTATCGCCTGTGCCTCTGAAGTTGAAGATCAGTGTCAAGAAACCAGCTTTGGAGAATCTCTCGGCAAGAAAGGGATAACCGCTATCGCTGGGGTCGGGGATTCCTCTGGGAATACCGTGGCAAAGGCAGAGGGTAGGGCAGGGTTGCTGCGCTGGGATATAGACCTCGCCAACGAGGTTGAAGCCCTCCAGTTCGAGAGAAATGCCCCTCCGTTCCATATCGACACCTCTATTTTAGCACAAGCCTCCTCTAATCGACAATAGAAGTCCACGGTCGGGAATAGGCTTTGCCAATTCCCTGCTGGGGATAGTGCATGCCATGGCTCATATTGTCGGTGCCAAGCATGGTGTCCCTCACGGCATTGCCAATGGTGTCTTGCTTCCCCATGGCATGAGGTACACAACCTCGACGCCTGCCCTGATCGCTATGCTTTGGTAGCGGAGGCCATGGGTGTCAAGGAGAAGGGGATGAACGATAAGGAGGCTGCCACCGCTGCTGTCAATGCCATGAGTGACTTCCTGAAAAGGATCGCCCATCCCCAGAGGCTCCGCGATGTAGGAGTCCCAGCCGATGGCTTGGAGGCCTGTGCCGCGGCTATTCTCGGCGAACCAAGCATACTAACCAACCCCAGGCCTGGCGATGCCGCCGAGGGTCTAAAGATGTTCCAGGAGGCATGGTAGCACGCCAAAGCAGCATCAAGAGGGGGGCCAATATGTCATTTTGTGGCTTGTCCTGAATGAAGTGAAGGAACTCGACGAAGAATCTCGGTGGGAAGGAGAGATTCTTCGCTGCCTCTTCGCTTCGCTCAGAGCTTTGGCTCAGAATGACACAAAGGAAAACGGTCATAAAGATAAAAAGGGCGCAGTGGAACGTAACGTCGCCACGCCGTGGCGACGAACAATGGGTAGTCTATATCATCGGCTTCATGCTATGGCGATGAATCAGACATAGATGTAAAAACTTCTTCCTCCTCTGGAGGTAGGGAGAAGTTGCAACCTCTCCCTTCGACAAGCTCAGGGCAAACGGGAATAAAAAGGGGAGCCCAGAGGGATTTGCCCTCTGGCAGGGGTCTGAGGGTGTCCACCAGATACATTTATCCCCCTCTCCTTGTCGAAGACTCGACTCTGGCGAGAGGAGAGGGGGTATGGGGGTAAGGTGATCAACCCCTCATGTCCCAGGGCAGATGTGAAGCATATGTCATTCTGTGGGAAAGGTAGTGTGTCGCTGATCATATGAACATGTATGCCACCTTGACGAAAAAGATTCTTATACAGGCCGTCCCAAAAGGGTAGCGTAGCCACTCCTGTCCTTCTGCTGAAGGACGAATTCTTCGTCGTGACAGGAGTCACGACGCTACGCGGAATGAGGTTTTTAGACAGCCTGTATAAGATAATGTCAAAATACTAAAGCATGTTAACAACTGGATAGTGGAAGGAGAGGAAAATGAAGCGAAAGTATGGGGTGGCAGGGACGGCTGCCGTCATCCTGATTGTACTTGCCTGGATAGTGTTGGTAGTTGGTGTGGCCGTGTCGATTTTGGCCGGCCTGATGGTGGCTGGCTATGTTGACTACCACATCTTGCTCGATTGGCCAGATAGCGCGTATGTAGCGCTCCTTACACTTTTGGGTATACTTGGTTCCCTTCTGTACTTCGCGCTGTTGCTTGGCTTTGCCTTGGTGATACGTTTACTCATTGGTGTTGAGCGGAACACTCGTGAGTCAGCCTATCGCCTGAGGACTGGCAAAAGGGAAGAGTTCGAGCCTATCGAATAGTAGTAGCTTGAAGCTAAGCAGGTTTGGAGCGCAGTCCTGATTAGGCTTGTATTCCTAGTTCGAATCCACAGTGACCCGAATATGCAAAAATACGACAAATAACCCTTACTTATTTGTCTAAATTAGAATATAGGAATCTTGCTTCCACTTGGAGAAAACCTGCTACGGGGTATTTGGAGATCCCGGTTGCTCCACAGCGTTACTTGATTTTAGCTACTAGCTCTTCAACCTTATCCAACGCCTTTCGAACATCAGCAACAGCCTTTTCGGTTCCCTCTATGGATTTAACCTTTATTACCTCAGCGCCAACTCTTGCTAATTTCTCCCCGGCATCGGTTATAGCCTGCCCAGCGTTGTCTAAGTGTTCCTTAAAGGTAACCTTTGTCTCATCAACCTCTTTCGCTGATTTCGCTCCTGTCTCCGCTAATGCCTCCTTGATCTTAGCCATAGCTTTTCGGGTTTTATCCAGTGCCTTACCGCTAGCCTCCGTAGCTCCCTTGTTGACAGAGTCTACTATTTCACCAATGCCTGCTCTGGTCTCTGCTACCGCTTCCCTTACCTTTGCTATGGATTCCTTCAATTCCTCGCTTATGTCCATTTATAACCTCCTCCCATGAGAGTGCTTATGTTGGTGTTATAATAAGAAGGGTGAGCCTATTTGTCAATATGTCGTAGAGCAGAAGCCTGTGCTAAAGCATATGAAACGACCATTGCATCCCATCCCCACTGTTGCCATAATGTGCTGAGTGAGAAATCTTTTATCTTTTACCCTTTGTATGCCCATGGATACACAGCTTATGGAAACGCTTGAAGCCGCTTTTTACCCAGTGCCGCGCCATCAGCCTGAGGGCTCATCTAGCTCCAGCGTTACTCTTTTCTTGTCTTCAGAAGTCGGTAACGCGGTAAAGTGGGCCGGGGACCTGTGTTATCGCTAAAGTTCAAAAAACTTCCTTCCGTTATTCAGAGGTTAAGGTTTTTTGTAGGCTTGTTACGTGCCTTCGTTTTGTGCTATGTCACAGCTTGTTACATCATAATAGGCGAAGTTTTGATATAGCGGACAATTTGAAATCGTGACCAATTTTGAAATGCTAAGTAGTATGTTATCAAGATGTTGCTAAATAGCTCGTTTGAGGCCATCGATCTCACCATATGCGTTCATCTTTTTATATGTCTGAGATAAAAGCGTACATGAGTTATATCCTTTTTGAAACCG
>JAUWRG010000070.1 GCA_030610655.1 Dehalococcoidia bacterium | reverse complement strand
CAGCCAGGGAGGGGATGTCAGTAAGGACCGATATCCTGAGGGGAGGAGTGTCGGCCGTGAGGAGGGTATAATCGGGCATAGGGCCCGTTGCGCCCCGATTTGCTGCGTTTTCGGGAGCCGCTTGACAAAAGTCGCCAATAGGTGTTGACCTATACTAGGTCAGAGATGCCTGAAGTAGTCGATGGGTGGGTAATTGCTTCATCCCTTCACGGATTCAGGATTTAACTTATGGAAGGGGTTTATGCAACAGACTCATATCCGATGAATTATTCGACCAAGAATTGATAAACCCAAAATGTAGGGGCGTTCGATTGAACGCCCCTACATGTGTCCACCAAGGGACTAGCCCACTATGGCAGTGCAGCACTCGCTATTCTGCGTAGAAGCTCCCTATCCAATCAGGTCTATCAGGCTCATTGCCCTGCTTTAGCATTTCCTTCCATGCCTCATCGGTGAGTCTATCACTCATGGGGTGCTTGAATTCGTAGTAGCTCAGAACAGGGCCGGCGCCGACGATGATTCTGCCATCGGGGATCTTGTACGCCACCAGAATCAGGTCAACGTACCCAACCCCCTCCTCCAAGACCTCCATTGGCGGGTTGGCATCAGTATGGACATCGGCAATAAGCGTTGTTTCCTTCCCTTCAGCCTCCACCCCAACGATAATAGAATCAAGCTCATCGCCAAAGTCCATGATGAATCTGTAATCATCCTCATCAAGCTCCCTGTTCTCCAGCTCATCTATGGAGATGTCAAGCAGTCTCTCTAAAATCGCCTCCAGACTCTCCAGCCGTGAGGTCTCCGTTTCATTTAGCACCTCGAGGTCGGCGAGTCCTTCCCTGGTCATGGTGGTTAGCGCCAGCATCCTGGCATAGAACTCAGGCACCGGCTCCACATATCCGACAACTGGCTCCGGCTGTGGTGGAAGCCCGGTACAAAAAGGCGTATAGCTTTGCTTGGCGTACAGAATGGTATCATGCCGCAGCTCAGCCCATGATGCGAGAGCCGCTTGCAGTTCCCTGTCCTGCCATGCCTGGGTCTGCATGAAGGCGGGATATCCAACACCGAATTCCTGTAGCAATGGCTTCAAGGCATACAGCCAGGACCAGTAGAGGTTTCGGTTCCAATCTGCGGTATCAAACTCATCGAACTGGCTCTTGAGCTCTTCAAGTTGTTGATCGTAGCTTGTGTCAATGCCTTCGTATTCAGTATCTCCCTCTTCCTCAAGTATTTCATATGCCCTCTCCGAGCCCAGGACGGCCATCACGTCCAGTCCCCGGGGAAAGCATCTGGCTGGCCCGGCCCCGGTCATCTTCATGGTGAAGGGCTCATCATCACCGACGTACATGCCAACAGCAGGAGAGACCAGGTTCTGGAACATGTATGAATCGGGCACAAACCGCTGCCCCATAAACCGCATCCCCTTGGTCTTAGCCAAACACTCATAAAGCTTCTCCTTGGTTATGGGGGGATCTACGACGCAAATACCAGAGCCACCATAGATCTCGGGGTTCCTCATCTGAGCAAGCTCCGCTTTTAGGCTCAATAGCTTCTCATCATCGGCCAGTTCTGATGCTTGGAACTCCGTCCCGAATACAGTCTCGATAGCGTCAAGATACTCATAGGGGGTTAGGTCATCGGCTGTGCCGACGAAGAAGGCGGTAACCAGGTAAATTCGGTCCCAGATTTCCTGGGCAGCCTCCTCGCCAACCTCTACATCGGAAAGCTGAGCGGCGATCAACGACGCCTGAATGGTAGCAAGGTCGGCATCATCCTCGCTCACCAAGGCATCTTCCCCACCCTTAAGCAAGAAAGCCATTCTCCCATACCACATCATCGCCTTGAAGTACCTCTTCAGCGTCTCACTCCTGGTATAGTGCCCTCTGGGGACATATTGGGAGTAATCTTCACAGTAACAACCACTGAGGAACCAGTTGCAGGCTTCGTTCGAATTGAAGATGACACTCGGCTCGAATCCCTGGTGCTCCTCAATGTTCTCAACTTCCGCCTCCACCTCTCCCTTGATCCAGCTCGGAATCTCGAAATCCACCTTCCTTATGGGCACAAACTCCTTCGGATTCCATGGATGCTCCTGGTTCCACAGCTCAATCTCTTCCCTCTCCTCATCCTCGTTGTAGCCCTCGGTTGGCGTTTGTAAAAGCTCCAAGGCTACGGCAAAATAGGCTGCATTTCTCCTTACCGCTTCCCTTAGATCCGGATCGGAAAAGGCCTGGTAATCCTCGATAGCTCTTTCCAGCATTGCCTTACTCATGTCAAGGATGCTGTCGAAAAACTCCTCCTCTTCGATGCGTTTAAGAATTTCGTTGAACTGGATGTGGTATAGATGGAGAAGGGTATCCGAGGTTACAAAGATGGGAACCTCGCGGTCTTTTAGGGTCTCGTAGGGCTCCACTATATCATCGCCGTGCCATGGTATGACCACAAAACCATTACTCCTGAGAAGCTGCTGCTGATCTCCGTTCAGTTGAAATTGGAACTCTATCTCCTGCAGGTTTGTGATTTTCCCCAGGGCTAGCGGCAGTGAGTAGGTAGGCGAGGCCAAGGTGATGGAGAAGCCCTCTAGATGATAGCAAGAGGCCAGCGCCAGCTTTGGATTGGATATGTCACCGGCTGCCACTGATGGCACGCTTAGGGTAGATGTCGCGGCTGGCTTTCCACCACCACATCCAGTCACCACAACAGCCACCATTAGAACTATGGCAATAAGTAGTTTCGCTTTCATTGAGAGCCCCCCTTAAAACATTTCAGTCGTTCCTATTATAAAGACGAATTCCATGGTGAAAAAGTTCCCCAACCTCCCCAAACATCGCGGCATGCTTGTGTGCTGCAAGCAGGTGATGGAGAAGCTCGGATAACGAACATTCATATAGCGTGGTGTATGACTCAACGGAGGTCAGACGGAATCGGCATTTGGCGTTTAGCCTGAACGGGCGTATGTTCACAGTGTAGAGGCTTTGGGCGCGTGCACCAATCAGCCAAAGGGTGATTCGTGCGAGGCGCACTACTTTAACATCATGTTGCTCCACTTCACGATTGCAGTTGCGACTTCTTTATACGGCACTTGTGCGGAAGCGCCAGATGCCAATCACCGCAAATACCACCGCGAAACCGAGCAGGACCAGCATCTCGGTGACAACGTCGCCAAACTCTGCGCCGAAGAGCATCAGCTTATTGAAACCGATCATCGCCCATCCATGGGGCGTCAGCTTGGCGAGGAACTGCATCCATGACGGAAGGATAAAGAGGGGCCACCAGCAGCCCCCAAGAGGTGCCAGTATGAGCGCGGCGAGCACTGCCAGCGAGCCGGCGCTGCGCCGAGTCTTGACTAGGGCAGCCAGCATAATAGCGAAAGCCGCTGACACGACCACCATGAGGACGGAGAGGATGACGACGGCAGCCGGTGACACTCCCAAATCTATACCAAACGCCAGGATACCCACTACCCAGAATACCGTTATCTGCACCACGCCCTTGGCGGCGGTGCCGGCGAAGACTCCGCCGAGTATGGACCAGCGGCGCACCGAGCTGGCGAGCAACCGCTCCAGCGTGTGGTTCTGCCGCTCCCTGACTATAATCTCCGCACCCAGCGCCGCAGCGAAGAAGACAAACATTACCAGATAGCCGGGGATGATGAAGTTCGCCGCATTCACCGGCTCAACCTCGCCAACGGACTCTGTAGCCAGAACAATCGCCGATTGCCCCTCCGATACATTCTGTCCTGATAGAATCCCTTCCATGACCTCTTCGATTGCCTCGCTGTCGGTAGGATCGAGGAGCCCCTCTGCAATGAGGAGTTCTATGGTGGCGCTGGCGGCCACCCATTGCGAGTTGACCCGCGTCGCAATGGAATGAGCCAGCCCACTGAGGGCAGCGTAGGTGTTGATGGCATCCGGATTGACTACCACCGTGAGTTCGGTACCACTGCTCTGGTATATTCCGTCGGTGAAGTCCTCAGGGAAAACCAGCAAGCCGCCAAGCTCGCCGTCCTCCACCGCCTGGTGAGCTTCGTCATAGTCCACATCCCATGATATTATCGGCTCTCCGGGCTCCAGCACAGATTCATCTTCCGTCTCAATCGCCTCGATTATCTGATAGCTGATGCCTCCCTCCTCCTCAAGGCTGGTTACATTGAGGGTGAGCCTCTGGTCCTCAGCACCCAGGTCGCCCATAATGAAACTGAATGCAATGACGAAGATGAAGGGAAAAAGAATGAAGAAGAACAGAGCCATGCGGTCCTTGGAGAACAGCTTCAGGTCCTTGATCATGATGAACCAGATGTGTTTCATGGCTCTTATCTGCCTCCGGGCAAGACCTTGAACAGCAATCGACCTAAAGGCAGTGCTACGACAGCGACCCCCGCCAGCACGGCCAATTGCATACCTACGTCGGCAAGGGAGCTTCCTTCGTTGATTACCGCCTTCAGAGCATCGTTGGCGTATGTATTGACCGATATCTTGCTGAGGACACTCATCACCCCGACTTCGGGAATCTCGAAGAATGTGCCGCCGAGTAAAACCATGGCCATGGTGAAGACCACTGCGATCCAAACTGCCTGGTCTTCGGTACGGGCAACGGAGGCGATGAGCAGCCCCAAGCCGCTCGCGGCAGCAATGAAGACTAGCGCAATGACCAAAGCCTGGATGAAGGAAAGGGGAGTGAACATCTGGAACACGGCATATGCGAGACCCAGCAGAATCAGGGTCTGGATAAAGCCTCGGGAACAGAAAGCGAGGAACTTGCCGAAAAACAGTTGCCCCACACCTATTCGAGTGGTCAACAGGCGTTCCAGTGTCCCCCTTCTGCGCTCTTCCACCAGCACCCTCGCGGTCAACGTTATGGCGAAGAGCACGTACATAGTGACGATAGTGGGGAGGAAAGCCTCCACCGGATCGGCGCTGCCGCCCAGAGTCTCTTCCCCTACCGTCACGGTGGGCTCCTGGCGTTCCTCCTCGATTAGCTGCTCTACCGTGACATCGATCTGTTCCTGGCCGATACCGGTTCCTTCGAGGGCCTCGCTGACCTGAGCATGTACCTGGAACTCCTGGGCAAGCTCATCGACTACACTGCGCACGATGCTGGCGACTACCTGGCCCTCATCGCCGCCGTTGCCCCGCTGCTTGAAGACCAGTTGCCCCTGCTCGCCAGAGGCAACTGCATCCGAGAATCCATGGGGAATATACAGGATCAGAAGAAGGTCTGCCCTATCCAGCTTGGAGTTCGCCTCTTGCACCGAAAGCAGATTCACGTCAAGGCAGTCATTCTCTTCCAGCCGCTCGAGGAGAAGAATGGAGTAGGCGCCTCCTTGGTCTTCGTTTACCACGTGGGCGGTGCCATGGAATGTGTCTTGCCCGCCGAAGGCCCCATACATCAGGGCGAAGGTGACTATCGGCAGGAGGAGACTAAATGCCAAGTCACCTCTATCTCGCAAATAGATACGGACTTCATACAGGGCGACTAACAGGGGCTTAATCATATGTCGCTAGTCTCGTAGCCTTCTGCCAGTCAACTTCAGGAAAACGTCTTCGAGGGTAACCTGCTCTGGTGGACCAATCCGGCTCCTTAGCGCAAGTGGCGTGTCCATAGCGATTATCCGGCCAGCATCGATGATGGCCACACGGTCGCAGAGACGATTGGCCTCTTCCATGTAGTGGGTTGTATAGAGAATGGTCATGCCTCTGTCCCGCAGCCTCTCGATAGTCCTGTAGATTCTATTCCGCGACTGTGGGTCTATGCCCACGGTGGGCTCGTCCATGAATAGAAGCTTGGGATGTCCCATCAGCGACACGGCGAGATTCACACGCCGCTTCATTCCCCCGGAGAACTTATCCACCCTTCCTTTGGCCCTTCCTGTCAGTCCCACCAGCTTGAGACGAGCCACAGCCTGCGCCTTTGCCTCGCTGCCGCTAAGCCCGACCATACGACCGAAGAAGACCAGGTTATCGATGGCCGACAGCTCTTCATACAGGGCCAACTCCTGGGGACAAACCCCAATGAGACGGCGAACGGCGTCAGGGTTTCTCCGTATGGAGTAGCCGCCTATGATCACATCGCCGCGGTCGGGCTCCAGAACCGTGGACAGGATTCGGATGGTAGTGGTCTTGCCGGCTCCGTTGGGCCCCAGCAGGCCGAATATCTCTCCCTTGCGTATACTAAATGAGACTCTGTCGACAGCCTTACGGCTGTTGAAACTCTTGTGAAGGTTCTTCGCGATCAAGAATGGCTTAAGCATAATCCTGCCCCCTTGAGTTACCTAGCTATAGGTAGAATGTACTCCTGCAATTTGCATTATCGGTGGTTCGTCCAGGATTGCGAGACGCCAAGGCCGAACAACCTGACGACGCATGCGGTAGCTAATCAAAGCTTCCGCTACAATCCTTCCTCCTTGTATTTCTTCGCTAGGTCTTTGTAACTCAGCTCGGGCATGTCCTTCGCTCTCATCTGGGAATACCTCTCAGCCATTCTGCGGCGCATGTCATCCACCAGGTCTGGGGACAATTCTCTTTTGACCCTGGCGGGAACCCCCACGACAAATGAGTTAGTAGGAATCTTTTGCCCTGTAGCCACCATCGAGTTGGCACCGACGATACAGCCATCCCCAATCTCAGCAAAATCCAAGACGGTGGCGTTGTTGCCAACCAGAACGTTGTTGCCGATCTTCAGGCCGTGGATGACAGCGCTATGTCCTATTAATACATTGTCACCGATCTCCATACTTGTTCCAGAGTGTATCACGCTGTTATCCTCAACCTGGGAGCTCTTGCCTATTCTTATGGTGCCAAAGTCGCCTCTAATCACAGCGCCAGGCCACACACCCGAATTCTCGCCAATCTCCACGTCACCAACTACATAGGCCCATTCGCTGACAAAGGCTGAATCCGCTATCTTCGGCGTCTTCCCGTTGAACGCTCTGATCATTTACTACCCTCCACTCCTTTTGATCTCATCATCATATTCTTTTCATCATTACTCCTCAAGTACCAAGCGCGTTCAACTCTGATTGTGATATAGTGCTCCTGTGATAGACGGAGGTCAAGAAGCGGTAACAAAGGGTGGGTTTGATTTACTGAAAGAAAAAATTCCTGCTTTTTCGGACGGGGTGAGTAGTGGCATGAAATGCGAGACCCTTCTGTGCAATTGCCTTTTTCTTCTACTTAGGGCTTGCCATATCAACCCTTGAAGATCGGCTAAGCATCACCTACTTACGCCTCAAGCTTGCACCTCATCATCTGTCCACACCAGCTCCCGTGTCTCTGTTCCCTGACCACCTCAAAACCCAGGGACAAGAAGGGAGCGCTAGCATGCCAGCCATATTGAGGCTGGCCCTCACCGATGGCTTCGATAACAGAATAGCCTCTCTGTGCCGCCCAGTCTTTAACACCCTGTATCAATATAGAGCCTATGCCACAACCCCGTTTTGACGGGGTCACATGTATACATGCCACAACCAGCGTATCCTCAAGTTCATCGTCACCGAGCATGGTATAGAAACCCAAGCGGCGGGCTATTGTTTTTGGAAAGAAAGTGGTGAACCCCGCTACCCCATCATCGTCCACTGCTACAAGACCACAGGTGCCAAACCTGCCTATGAGTTCCAAGTAGAGCTTCTGCCGAAGCTGCTGAAGGTCGCGCACATCGGGATCGTCGCTCCAGTTGCTTCGTGGCAGCGTTCGAAGACAGTAAACACCAGGACCTGTCATCCCCTGCTCCAAATCAGCCCGACAGATCGGCCTTGTTTCAACCATCATCTTTTTCACTGGCAGCGGCGAACGCCTTTTCAAAGCCCTGCCACCAGTCAACCTCCTCCCCATCTATAAAACAAGCCCCGGCGAAGAACCCCTCCTCACCACTCCTAACGCGCTCTATCTTGTGGCGTATATGATGGGGCAGGGATTGATCTCATCTGGGTCGAGATTCCAGACGTTGTATTCACGGAGTGTAAAGCCGTACTGCCTTGCCAGTTTTCGTATCGGGGGGACTTCCTCGATACAAAAGGCATTGTAGATTAGCTCGACTAATGGTTTCGCCATCGACGCACGTGAGTCTATCACTTACCGTATTTGCAGTCAATCACTTGTAGTCGTTCGTATGAGTGGGGACATCTCGACCCCTACCCTACTCTCCTTATCATTTTAACTTTCTCACCCGCCCCGAAATGTACTTCTAGGAGTGTGTCCGAGTAACGGATGGGTTACCGGCAGTTAGCGTAGACAGGAATGCCACGAGAGAGGAATAATGCCGTTTTCTCGGCTATGGATGGTGGACTGAAAGAGATATGCACGCCACCGGCCTTATTGTGCCGC
>JAUWRG010000086.1 GCA_030610655.1 Dehalococcoidia bacterium | reverse complement strand
AACCTATCAGGTGAAGCGGCGTGGGAAGCATTGCGCACCATTCATGTTGTTGAGATGGAGGTGGGTGCAGAGCGCAAGCGAGGTGTAACCGGAGGAAGTAACCGAGCCCGTGAGGTGCTGAAGACACTGGGGATTACTGTGCTCGCCCCACCGCAAGTGCCGGAAACAGACTGAGAAAGGCGATGTATTGTCAAACAGGGTTTAAAATGCCCCATTTTGAAGCTATTGTCAAACCCAATTGCCAAACATGGGCTAGTTCTCTGCTGGCGCGCATTATGCGGATGACTATCTCACCGCGATTTGCCACCAGAAGTTTATCCATCACTTCCCTCCACCAACAGTATAATGTCTCTGGGTTTGACCATCGCACCCTCGCAGACAAGAATTTCTTTTACCACGCCACTACTCGGTGAGCGCACCTCGTTTTCCATTTTCATGGCCTCAATGGTAGCCACCACGTCACCCTTGTTTACCCTGTCGCCCACCTTTACTTTGATGGCCAACATCATCCCCTGCATTGGAGCGACCACAGCGCCTTCAGGTAGCTTTCTCAGCTTTGTCGGTCTCTTTACCTCTGTAGGCATTTCCTCTGCAGGTTTTCCCTCCGCAGAGGCTATCTTAACATTGAACAATTCGCCACTCACATTAACGTTGAACTCCATAGGCAAATCTTTTGCTGGCAAGTCTGCTACCGCTGCCTCAACCGAAGAGCGAATGGCCTCCTCACTAGCCTCACCACGCAGGAACTTGGTGGCTACCTGGGGATATAGGGCATAGGTAATCACATCCTCTTCCTTGTGGATAATGCCCAGCTTGTTTGCTTCCTCTCGCAGTTTGTCTAACTCCGGCTCGATGAGATCGGCTGGGCGGACCCCAATCGGACGCTCATCTCCCATTATCGATTCCCTCACCTCCTCGTTCACCTCTCCCGATGGTCGGCCATAATAGCCTAGAAGATAATTCTTCGTCTCTTGCGTCACTTGCTTATAACGTTCACCCGCTAGCACATTCAGCACTGCCTGTATTCCTACCACCTGGCTTGTCGGGGTTACCAGTGGTGGATAACCGAGGTCAGCCCGAACCCGTGGGACCTCCTCCAGCACATCATTGAGTCTATCCAACGCATTTTGTTCCCTGAGTTGACTTACCAAGTTAGAGAGCATTCCCCCAGGTATTTGATGAAGGAGCACATCAACACTGGGACAAGTCGTCTCTGTGGCAAATAGTCCTTGGTATTTCTTACGCAAATCGGTGAAGTACTCACCTATTTCGTGAAGCAATTCCAGGTCTAGGCCCGTGTCATAGGGAGTATTCATAAGGGTGGCCACCACGCTTTCGGTTGGCGGCTGGGACGTCCCACCGCTAAAAGCAGAGAAAGCGGTATCAAGAATATCGGCCCCAGCTACGGCTGCGGCGTAGTAACTTACCGGTGCCATTCCACTACTGCAATGGGAGTGAAGGTCAACCGGGATGCTAACCCGCTCCTTTATAGCTGTCACCAATTCGGTGGTCACCGCTGGACTAATCAGACCGGCCATATCTTTGACGCAGATGGAGTCACACCCTAGCTGTTCTAGTTGCTCCGCCATTTGGGCGAACCGCTCTACGGTGTGAACCGAGCCGGTGGTATAGCAGATGGCACCCTGAACATGGGCCTTATGCTCTCTTGCTGTCTTTATCGCCAGTTCCATATTCCTGACATCATTAAGAGCATCAAATATGCGGAACACATCCACCCCATTCTTCACCGCGAGTCGGATGAACTCCCGCACTACATCGTCGGCATAGTGGCGGTAACCCACAAGGTTCTGTCCCCTGAGCAGCATTTGCAGGCGTGTGTTCGACACCTTCTCGCGCAGAGTTCGTAGCCGCTCCCACGGGTCCTCATTTAGGAACCTAATGCAGGTATCAAATGTCGCCCCTCCCCACACCTCCAGCGAGAAGAAGCCTACCTTATCAAGTTTTTCGGCTATGGCAAGCATGTCCTTAGTGCGCATTCTGGTAGCTATCAGCGATTGATGCGCGTCTCGCAGCGTGGTGTCAGTTATCATAATTCCCATTCGAACTCACCCCATTTCTAACGCCCCTAGCAGTTACCTACCCGATACCATGTTCGATACTTTTCTCTGCCCCTTTTTGATTGCACCGCTTAGCCTTTGTCCTCACGTATATCGGCCCAAATGCTGCTAGTCAGCACTCCAAACCGCTGAACGGGGTTGAAGATTACTGATTTCCTAATTAACTTCCAGTTAAGTGTATACACTATCTGTCCCTCATTATTGTTGTTACGAATCGAAATCTATCTGACCGTTCTGATTGGACAATGCCAGATACATGACTGCCCATATATTAACTTGTCCCCTGTGCAAGGGGGTGTTTGCCACATTACCCTTCAAGCGGGATCTCAACGGTTATAGCGGTTCCCTTGCCCAACTCCGATTGGATATTCAGGGTGCCACCAAGTAATTGGGCTCGCTCTTGCATCCCGAGGAGACCTAACTTCTCGGTGCTGCCGAGTTGACTTAATGGCATTGGGACTTTGAAGCCCTTGCCATTATCAGTAATAGCCATCGTTAGTTTCCCCGCCGCTGCCTCTAATCTGATCACTACCTCTGATGCCTGAGCATGTCTCTTAATGTTGCCCAGGGCCTCTTGGGCAATACGGAATAATGTTAACTGAGCCTCGTGTGGCAAGTCGCGCTCTCGCATATCTACTTGAACATTAACATCGATCCCATCTTCTGCAATTAAGTTGTCGGCTATCCATTCCAGCGATGCTATTAACCCCATATCATCCAGGATGGCCGGTCTCAGCTCCTGAGCATAGCGTCGTAAGCTGTCTAGGGTTTCCACAGCCAAACTGTGTAGCTCACTCAGCTTCTCCTGCACCGGCTTAGATAGCTTGTTCTTGGGATCGGAAGCTATTGCGTCCAACCGGTGTGTCAGTAGTAACAAGGATTGGCTGGTATCATCATGCAGGTCGCGAGCGATACGTTTGCGCTCTTCCTCCTGAGCCACAAGGGCTTTCTGCAGGTAGAAACGCATGCTATCCTGCACTTTCCTTTCCTCGGTGACATCTCTGGCGATATTGTGGAAAGCTACAGGCTGACCATTTTGGGTGATCAAACGTGTTGCTAGTTCCATAATTGCCTCCGTCCCATCCCTTCTGAATATTCGCTCTGTTCATAGCGTTCATCCACAGGCTCGCCTTTTAGCAACCTTCTTTTAACCTCTCGTGCCAAGGCTAGGGCATCCTCGGAGAGGAACTCGGTGACGTTTTTACCCGCCAGGTCATCTACGGCGTAGCCAGTCATTTTTTCACAAGCCTTATTGGCAACAGTCATTCTGCCATCAAGGTCGTGAGTCCAAATGGCGTCGCTGGCATTGTAGAACAGCTCACGATAGTTTCTCTCTGACATGCGCAGGCTCGCCAAACTTTACCCCGAATACCCCGCCAGAATAGGCTATTATAAGAATGTAAATGAGGCGATCCTCTGTGTGCCGCTCTTCCCCAAGGAAGACGCTGGTTGATATCTGGCCGCTAATGGGGACGTTTTGCAATAGCTCGTGATAATGACTAATGGTGGTAACCGCAAACAGCCCCACTATGATCCAGAAATGGGGGTTGAGCACTATGGACTTGTATTTTGATGTAAAAAATGAAACACCCATGCAACCTCTACCAGCTCTTATAGGCTGGTGCGGGAACAACTAGAAGTCTAGTCTGTGCTCTCGTTATCAGATAGTTCCTCCAGTGCAAGCCAGCCCTCTCTTACCCCTTTTACCAAAATCTAGCGAGAATGCCCCGCAGCTTGCTGCGGGGATGAATCGCAGGGTGGGGTGGCAAGCAGCATCTCTAGGCGCTGCAAAGCGAATTCGAGCGACGAAGATGCGAGAATTCGCGCCACAAATACCCCACAGCTTGCTGTGGGGAGATTCATTCCCTTCGGGCAAGCCTGCCTTGCTGTTTTCTCCAGTAGATTTTACAGCATCAAGGATGGCGTGACAATGCCCTTTCTTCCTAATACCCATGTGCATCCAGGATTGCACTTTCGGCCATGTCTAAAATAGAGCTAATGGTCGATGAATTATGCCTCAGAGGCTGGTATTCTTTAATTGCAGAACTGAGAAAGAAGCAAAAGAGGCCACTACTGCTGAGGTTGTTAAGGGTAGAGAATTAGTGTTGGCAGTGCTAGAACGGGCCGCCGAGGAAAGCGATTTCCTAGCTCGACTGGCGGATAACCCCAGCGAGGCTCTTGCGGAGTACTATACCCTAACCTCAAAGGAAAAAGCTGCCTTGTCCAGCGGTGACATCAAGAGGATAGAGGAGTGGGTAGGCAAGTTAGACGACCGACTGGCAACTTGGCTGTGGTGCAGACTGAATCAAGAGAAGTGGTGATCTAAGGTCGTTTTGCAGGTCTAGCGTTCGGCTGAGGAAGTGCGATATGAAAGCACAAGATAGACCACTGGGACAGACCCCCATGCGTGAGGCTATGGCTGAACTGGCGAAGAAGGCAGCTACAGACTGCATCCCGCCTCCTGAGGTGGCACGGAAGGCGGAAACTGTAGGCGTAACCAAAGGGAAGCTCGACGTCCTGACCACAGTTCTGCTTGGCATACTGGCTGGGGCTTTTATCGGTCTGGAGGCTATGCTTTGCACCTTGGTTACCACCGATGCCGGCCCGGGCTTTGGAACAACCAAGCTACTTGGAGGGGTTGTCTTTTGTCTAGGCCTCGTTCTTGTGGTAGTGGCTGGCGCGGAGCTTTTTACCGGTAATTGCCTCCTAGTGATGGCCTGGTTCAGCGCTAAAATAAGCTTTGGTCGTTTGCTTCGAAATTGGGGCTTGGTATATTCTGCCAACCTCATTGGCTCCTTGGCTCTAGGAGTGTGTCCGAGTAACGGATGGGTTACCGGCAGTTAGCGTAGACAGGAATGCCACGAGAGAGGAATAATGCCGTTTTCTCGGCTATGGATGGTGGACTGAAAGAGATATGCACGCCACCGGCCTTATTGTGCCGC
>JAUWRG010000037.1 GCA_030610655.1 Dehalococcoidia bacterium | reverse complement strand
TTATTGACTATTGCATAATTACTGGAACACCCCCAGATGTTTTAAAGAGCTAACCCTGCTGTTTGGAAAAAGGATCGAAGAAGATGTGTTTGCTTTCGAGTATTGCTGATAGAGGCACCGACCAAGTGGTCAAGTTGTTCGATGTCTTCGGGTGCCAGGTTGACCAAGTCGGCATACTTGCTGTGATTCCAAACCTGTTCAACTGGATTAAGGTCAGGCGCATCCTTCAGCAGAAGGAGGCTGGCTTACCTTACTCAGCCCTGAAAGCCCTCGACTGTCCCTTTCCATCCTCCTCAGCCAATCTCCCACCGCCCCGATGCATCGGGGGGTAAGCCCCTCATCCCTGGTACCTCCCTTAAGCTTACCTCTCCCTTTAGCTCCCTCAAGTTATCTAGCTTCTTGCCTCCTCCATGTCCTTCCATGAAGGATCAGTATCAGAGGCATGACTCTTCGGAGAAGGGTGAGGCTTTATACCCTCGGCCACTGCCAGGAGGGGGCAACTCCCGATCTATCACCTCTGGTCCTTCACCTAAGGTGAAGGACCAGAGCCTGGGCCATCTCATAAGGCAGTATCAGCCCTCCCTGGGCCATCAATGGCGCATCTATCTGCTCTATCTCGAAAGGTAGAATGGTTTGCCGTCTCATCTCCTCTCCTTTTCACCCATCGGGTGATTATAGCTACTACTCATTGTCCTTCTTCGAAGGACGAACCAAGGTCTCCTTGTAGCTAAACCAGTAAAGTAATCGCTGTTTTTGGGTACATGCACTTTACTTATGACGAAACATGTGTTATAGTAGGGTGGAAGAGGAGGGGTATTTGCTGGGGAATTTTGGTTATATTGGAATTTTCCTTCTAGCTGCTATCGGTTTCGCTGCCTCAACGATACTAATTCCCGTCACCCTCAGGTTCCTGGGTGTCGTCCCCCGAAAGCCCAACCCCACCAAATACACCACCTATGAGTGCGGCATGGAAACGGTGGGCAAGTCCTGGGTCCGATTCAACTTCCGCTATTATTTCTTTGCACTGCTCTTTGTAGTCTTCGATATTCAGGTGGTTTTTCTCTATCCCTGGGCCGTGCACTTCAACCAACTTAGGCTCTTCGGGCTTGTGGAGATGCTTGCCTTCGTCCTGATCCTGCTCGTTGGCTTTGTCTATGCCTGGAGGAAAGGGGTTCTGCAATGGAAATAGAGAAGCTATATGTGAGCAGCGAGATCGATGCGATCGAGGGCACGGAGATCGAGGCGCTCATCGCAGCGTCAAAGGAGCCTTACCCCGACCCTGTCGAGTGGCTCAGCGAGAAGCCCAGGCAGTATGGCTACCCTGACGAGTGGGTTCGTGGGGAGTTGGAGCGTATATTGACCTTCCCCGCGAACGAGTTGCTGAACTGGGGGAGGCGCTTCTCTGTCTGGCCATTGACCTTTGCGCCTGCGTGCTGCGCCTTCGAGTTCATCTCCGCTGCGGCATCGCGCTTTGACTTTTCCCGCTTCGGCATGGAGGTTCTGCGGGCCTCGCCGCGCCAGGCAGACCTGATGATCATCGCCGGGACGGTTACGTGGAAGCTGGCCCCTGTCGTGAGGCGAATCTATGACCAGATGGCCGAGCCGAAGTGGGTCATAGCTATGGGTTCCTGTGCTATCAGCGGCGGTGCCTTCCGCGGTTCATATAGCGTGGTGCCCGGGGTGAACCGCATTATCCCGGTGGACGTTTATGTCCCTGGCTGCCCGCCGCGCCCCGAGGGTGTAATCAATGGGTTCATGACATTGCATCGCAAGATCGCCAAAGACAAGCTTTTGAAGAAAGAGAAGGATGACTAAGCCTCTTTCTGGTGCAGAGGTCGCGCAGCAAATAGGGGAGCAACTCCACGATACAGTGACCGGTTCCGATGAGACCACCGTTTTCGTCCGCAGCGAAGCCATTCTGAACGCGGCACGTTTCCTCAAAGAGAACCTCGATTTCGATTACCTGGTTAGCATTACTGCTGTCGATTTCTTCGACCATTTCGAATTGACTTATCATCTGCGCTCCATCAAGAACAACTACAATGTGATCCTGAAGACGAGGTGTGACAATCGCGAAAGCCCCCTTGTGCCGTCGGTGTTCAGCCTTTGGCAGGGGGCAGATCTCCAGGAGCGTGAGATCTACGACCTCATGGGCATCTCCTTTGAGGGTCACCCTAATATGAAGCGCATCGTTCTATGGGAGGGATACGAGGGACATCCACTGAGGAAGGACTTCCACTTGGATGTGCCAGGAGGCGGGAAGGCGGCTTAGCAGGGAGAAAATGACGCTAGATACAGAGCAAGTAGTTATCAATATGGGGCCGCAGCACCCCTCAACCCACGGGGTGTTTCGGATGAGGGTCACCTTCGATGGTGAGGTGATCCTCGATATGGAGCCCGTCTTTGGCTACCTTCACCGCGGTATTGAGAAGCTTGCCGAGCACAAAACCTATCTCCAGAATATGCCCTACACCGATAGGCTGGACTACCTGGCCTCGATGTCCAACAACATGGCCTATGCGATGGCGGTGGAGAAGCTTGCCGGCATTGAGGTCCCCGAGCGCGCCGAGTACATACGGATTATCATGGCCGAACTGATGAGGATCTCCAGCCATCTCGTAGGCGTGGGTGCTCTGTTCAACGATATGGGCGCCTTCATGACTCCGTTTCTCTACATGTATCGCGAGCGGGAGAAGATACTAGACCTCTTTGAGATGGTGTGCGGGCAGCGCCTGACCTACAACTATATGCGCTTCGGCGGCGTAAGCCACGATCTTCCAGAGGAGTTCATCCCCACGCTGAAGAGGTTCATCGACGAGATGCCTGGCTATATAGATGAATACGATCAGCTTCTTGCCGAGAACGAGATAGTGCTCGCGCGTTCCAAGGGGGTAGGCATTCTGCCGGCGGACAAGGCCATCAACGCTTCGGTGAGCGGCCCGGTGCTGCGTGGCAGCGGGGTAAAGTGGGACCTCCGCAAGATGGACCCCTATTCCATCTATGACCGGTTTGATTTCGAGATTCCCACAGGCACTGTGGGGGATGTCTATGACCGCTATCGGGTGAGGGTTGAGGAGATGAGGCAGAGCGTGCGCATCGTCAGGCAGGCCATGGAGCAGATTCCCGCAGGCGAGGTGCGCACCAGGGTGCCGACTCCACTCAAGCCTCCGCCAGGAGAGACCTACGTGTCCATTGAGGCTCCCAAGGGGGAGCTGGGCTTCTATCTGGTGAGCGATGGATCGGCAAAGCCGTATCGCTTCAAGATACGTGCCCCGTCGCTACTCAATCTCACCGTGCTCCGCGACCTGGTCGTCGGGTGGAAGCTCGCCGATGCCATAGTCACCTTTGGCAGCATTGATGTCTGTATGGGCGAGGTGGACCGATAGTGAGCGTCCTTGAGCAGTTCCACGATTGGCTGGCGGTCTATGTCCCTGATTGGGCAGCCTACCTCATCCCCGGCGTGGTTGGCATAGCCATACTGTTCGCCTTCGTCATGGTGGTGGTGATGTACTTTATCTACATCGAGCGGAGGGGGCTTGGGAGGTTCCAGATTCGCCAGGGGCCCAATCGAGCGGGGCCGCAGGGGATCCTTCAGCCGATAGCCGATGCCATAAAGATACTGTTGAAAGAGGACATCATCCCTGCCCGAGGGGACCGCCTGGTTCACTGGCTGGCTCCGGTGGTCACGTTCGTCCCGGCACTAATGATCTTCGCCGTCATCCCGTGGGGCCATGGCGCCATCCTTGCCGACCTCAATATCGGCATACTGTACATAGTTGCCATATCCTCACTGGGCGTTGTCGGCGTTTTCATGGCGGGGTGGTCCTCAAGCAACAAATACTCCCTGCTTGGCGCCATGCGTGACATAGCGCAGATGGTTAGCTATGAGGTCCCCTTGGTGCTTTCCATTGTCGGTGTGCTGATGGTCACCGGCTCGCTTTCTATGGTGAGTATCGTCGAGGCGCAATCGGTGCCCTTCATCTTGTTGCAACCCCTGGCATTCATAATCTTCTTCATAGCAGCTTTGGCGGAGATCAACCGCAGTCCCTTCGACCTTCTGGAGGCAGAGTCAGAGATCGTCGCCGGGTTCCACACGGAATACTCCGGGATGAAGTTCGGGCTCTTCATGTTTGCCGAATATACCCATGCCTTCGCCGTTTGCTGCATCTTGACTACCCTTTTCCTCAGCGGATGGAAGGGGCCTCTCCTGCCGGCGGCGCTGTGGTTCATGATCAAGGCCGTTCTGGTGTTTGTCGGCCTTGTGTGGATACGGAGCACCCTGCCCCGGCTCAGGGTAGATCAACTAATGGAATTCGCCTGGAAGTTCCTCTTCCCCTTAGCGCTGGTGAACATCTTTGTCACCGGGGTTGAGATAATTATCTGGCCGGCGTTCCCTTGGTGGCTCATATTCGTCAATATCCCCATCGCTGCCATACTCATCGTCCTCTGGTCGAGCATGTTCAGGGTGCACGGTGAGAAAGTGAGCCTGAGGCATTTCGGTTGGGGCATTGCCAAGGGGCTGGCGCTGACCCTCAGGCATCTCTTCCGCCACCCCATCACGGTACAGTATCCGGAACAGCGGCTCACTGTTTCCAAGCGGGCGCGAGGCCAACGATTTGTGCGGGATGAGCGAAAGCGGGCCCCCTGTGTCCTGGCATGCCCTGCCAGCGTGGATGCCCAGGGCTATGTCGCCATGATTACCCAGGGCCGGTTTATCGAGGCCGTTGAGCTCATCAGGGATACCAATCCTTTCCCCGTCGTCTGCGGCCGGGTTTGCACCCACCCGTGTGAAAAGGCTTGCAACCGGGGCTGCATGGATCAGCCCGTCTCGATTCGCGACCTCAAGCGCTTCATAACTGACTATGAAATGAGCGTGGGGAGGGGAGAGATAGCCCCATACCCCAGGACCAGAGAGGAGATGGTGGCCATTGTTGGCTCGGGTCCCGGGGGCTTGACTGCCGCTCGCGACCTGGCTAGGATGGGCTATGGAGTCACCGTCTTCGAGGCGCTACCGATGGCTGGCGGGATGATGGCGGTAGGCATTCCGGAGTATCGCTTGCCCAAGGCGGTGCTTCAAAAGGAGATCGAGGGGATAGAACGGCTTGGAGTCGAGATAAGGCTGAACAGTCCAGTAGGCAAGAACGGCTTGACCCTGGAGTCGCTTCAGCAGCAGGGGTATGAGGCGATTCTGCTGGCAATCGGTGCCCATGACAGCATGAAACTGGACATCCCCGGCGAAGACCTCGAGGGGGTGTACCATGGCGTTTCCTTCCTCAGGGATGTAAGCCTGGGCAAACCGGTTAAGGTAGGGAACAAGATTGCCATAGTTGGCGGCGGCAACGTAGCGATTGACGCTGCTAGAACAGCCCTCCGACTTGGCGCTAAGGAGGTATTCATTGTCTACCGCAGGTCAAGACAGGAGATGCCTGCTGATGAGGAGGAAATAGAAGACGCCGAGGCTGAAGATGTCAAGATCCACTATCTGGCCGCGCCAGTCAGGGTGTTGGGCGAGGGAGGGAAGGTGGTAGGCTTGGAGTGTATTCGGATGGAACTGGGCGAACCTGATGCCAGCGGTAGAAGGCGCCCTATACCTGTAGAGGGGTCGGAATTCGCCCTTGACATCGACATGCTCATCCCCGCCATCGGTCAGGCTACTGACCTTACCTGCCTTCCCGAGGGCCACACCGTGAACATCACAAGGAGAGGGACATTTGATGTCGATCCCCTCTCCCCGGTTACCAATATGCCCGGTGTCTTCGCCTGCGGTGATGCGGTGAGCGGGCCAGCTACAGTGGTTGAGGCTATCGGCGCCGGCGCCAAGGCCGCCGTCGCCATCGATCGCTATCTTCGGGGTGAAGAAATAGAGTTAGCCGAGGAAGTGATGCCTCTAAAGGAAGTAGCTTTTGAAGATATGGATATTAGCGACGTTGAGAAGGGAGAGAGGCCGAAAATGCCCCATCTCAGCGTACGGGATAGTGTCCGCGGATTTGAGGAGGTAAACCTCGGCTTTTCAGCGGAGACAGCTATAGCGGAAGCTAACAGGTGCCTCAACTGCGGTTTTTGCGCCTGGTGCCGCCAATGCGAGGATGCCTGTCCCTATGGAGTTATCAAGATAGTACCGCAACAAACCCCAGAGGGGGAAACGGGGGTGGAGAGGTTTGATATCGACCTTGGAGAGTGTATATTCTGTGGGCTGTGCATCGAGGCATGTCCCGCCCACAGGCTTTATCTAACGAGAATCTACGAGGCTGCCACTTATCGCCGGGGAGAATTGCTGCTC
Source organism: Dehalococcoidia bacterium (assembly GCA_030610655.1). Classification (GTDB taxonomy): domain Bacteria; phylum Chloroflexota; class Dehalococcoidia; order E44-bin15; family E44-bin15; genus DAOUVR01. Next base: position 11,511 of record JAUWRG010000037.1, on the reverse strand, counting down.
GACAAGGAGAGTCTAATGCCATTCCCCGCTGCACAGCCGAGTGCATACGCCCGACCTGAGATTGAGCCAGCCTTGCCCAAACAGTCCCTCCTTTTGGACCGCAACAGGAGTGTGGAGTGATGGGTTTGGATATTGCCTTCTGGATTCTGGCAGTGGTTTGCGTCGGGGCAGCCCTGGCAGTGGTATTGCTGCGCAATATCTTCCGAGCCGCCCTATTCTTGGTGCTTTGCTTCTTCACCGTGGCCGGAATCTATGTCGCTTTAGGCGCCGATTTCTTGGCGGGAGCACAGGTACTAATCTATGTTGGCGCGATCGGGGTGTTGATCATCTTCGCCATCATGCTCACCCGGGAGAGCCGGCAGGGCAGCCCCTCAGGGAGGCTGCGGCTCCCCGCCCTATTGATAGGGCTTCTGTTCCTTGTCACTATGGTCTTTGTGGTGGTGGGCACCGATTGGAGTGTCGTCGCTGAGATTCCCACTGAGCCCACTACATCGGCGATAGCGCAGGCCCTGTTTAGTGGGGAGGAAGGCTTTGTCCTTGCCTTTGAAATCGCTGCGGCGCTTATTTTGGCGGCGATAATCGGCGCTATTGTACTGGTGAGGGAGAAATAAGCGATGGGTGTCGGTCTGGAGCATTTCTTGATTCTTTCGGCGGTCCTTTTCGCCATCGGACTATATGGCGTTCTGGCAAAGAAAAACGCGGTGGTCATCCTGATGAGCATTGAGATCATGCTCAGTGCGGTGAATATCGCCATGGTGGCCTTCTCGCGGTATAGCCAGTCCATTACCGGGCAGGTGTTTGTGATATTCATTATGGTGGTCGCTGCCGCCGAGGCGGCGGTTGGCTTGGCGCTCATTATCGCTATTTATCGAAGGCGGAAAACGGTGGATGCGGAAAAGTTCGATTTGATGAAATGGTAAAAAGATGCCGGCTGAGTTAGTTTTAGCAATTTTTCTTTTGCCCTTTTTCTCCTTTGCTATTATCTCTTTTGTTTTAAGGCCCTTCTTCAACCATCGTCCCCTGCTCAGCGGATACGTCACCATTGCTGCCATCGGCATCTCCCTCGTGCTCTCTATTTGGGCATTGATCGAGGTAAGCGGCGCGCCCCATCATATTCTGCAGATGCCCGACTACGAGTGGGTGGTCATCGGCGACACCGTAATACGCATCGGGGTGACGGTTGACGCGCTGGCTGTGGTGATGCTCATTGTGGTCACCTCGGTAAGCCTGATGGTGCAGATCTACTCTCTGGGCTATATGAAAGGAGACGGAGGGTTTTGCCGCTACTTCGCCTTCATGTCGCTATTTACCGGCTCGATGTTAGGGCTGGTGTTGGCTGATAACCTTCTTTTCCTGTTCCTCTTCTGGGAGGGAGTAGGGCTGTGCTCGTACCTCCTCATCGGCTTCTGGTTTCATAAGCCCGAGGCGGCCAGGGCAGCAATGAAGGCCTTTCTGGTGACCCGGCTCGGCGACTTCGGCTTTCTGGCGGCGATCCTCTTGCTATATGCCAAGACCGGCACATTTGACATTGGGGAGCTTCAGAACCTCGCCCTAACTGGGGCGATTGGCGGCACAGTGCTAACCTGGGCTGCCATCGGCGTCTTCTCTGGGGCAGCGGGCAAGTCGGCGCAGTTCCCCCTCCATACCTGGCTACCTGACGCCATGGAGGGTCCGACGCCGGTGAGCGCCCTGATTCATGCTGCCACCATGGTTGCCGCCGGCGTTTATCTAGTGGCGCGAATGTTTCCCGTCTTTGCCAGCTCCACTACGGCGATCACAACGGTGGCCATTATCGGCGGCTTCACCGCCATCTTCGCCGCCAGTATGGGTCTGGTGATGAACGACATCAAGCGGGTGCTTGCCTACTCCACCATTAGCCAGCTTGGCTACATGATGCTGGGGTTGGGAACGGTTGGGGTGGGCATTTCCACCGGTTATATCTCCTTGGAGCATGGATTGGCCCTGGGCGTGGCCGTAGGCATTTTCCACCTGTTTACCCACGCCTTCTTCAAGTCGCTCCTCTTCCTGGGGGCAGGGAGCGTTAGCCATGCTACTGGAACCTTCGATATGCGGGAGATGGGCGGGCTGCGAAAGGCGATGCCCTGGACATTTTTCACTTTCCTCATTGCCTCACTAAGCCTTGCCGGCATCTGGCCCCTTGCCGGGTTCTGGAGCAAAGAGGGCATCTTGGCCGCATCCTTCCACTATGTCCCTGTATTATTCTATTTAGCCATTATAACTGTTTTCATGACTGCTTTTTACATATTTCGTGTGATTTTCTTAACCTTCGGCGGAGAGTATCGGGGGACAGATCAGGGCAGCCATGGCCTTCACGAATCGCCTGTGGTGATGCTTGTCCCCATGGTTATCTTGGCCATCCTCGCCGTGGTAGCGGGACTGCTGCCGATAAATGAATTCTTGGGGGGTGAGTCCCATAGCTTCTTTGGTGCTCTTTCTCATCCTTTGGCCTGGGTATCGCTCGTTTGGGCTGGTGGGGGCATATTTCTAGCCTATGCCATATACGGCGCAAAGTGGCTCTCGGCAGCATCGCTACGACAGCGCTTTGCCCCCATCCATACCCTATTTTCCCGTAAGTACTGGTTCGATGAGCTTTATGAAAACCTTTTCCTCATGAGGCTGCTGGTGAACGGTATCTTCGCGGCCCTTCACTGGTTTGATGACCATATTATCGATGGTGCGGTGAACGGCATCGCCGGGGGCACGGTGGCGGTAGGGACAGTTGTGCGGAGGCTGGAAACGGGACAGCTACAGGCCTACGGTTTGGCCATATTTGTCGGCATCCTAGCCATTGTAGCCTGTGTCTTTATATTTAGCTAGAAATTAGGAGGAAAGGTTGAGTTTCCCATATCTCTCGACAATCATATTCCTCCCCGTTATCGGGGCGATTGTCATTGCCCTACTCCCGTGGGCTAACCCCAGGCGGATAAAACTTACTGCCGCTGCTTTCACCGCGGTGTCTTTCGTTCTGTCTCTCGCCCTCTTTGTCATGTTCGACCGATCCCTTACCAGCCCTCAGTTTGTGGAACAGGCGTCGTGGATTCCAGCGATCAATGTGCAGTATTTTTTGGGTCTCGATGGGCTGAGCCTGCCCTTACTGCTCCTGACCACCCTTTTGGGATTCATAGCCGTGTTTGTCTCGTGGAAGATCGACATCAGGGCCAAGGAATACTTTGCCTGGCTTCTCGTACTGGAGACGGGTATCCTGGGGGTATTTTGCTCACTGGATCTCGTTCTCTTCTTCATTTTCTGGGAGGTGGAGATAATACCGATGTATCTGCTGATCTCCATCTGGGGCACGGGGAGGAAGGAATATTCAGCGATGAAGTTCGTTCTCTATACCCTTACAGGCAGTGCCATGATGCTCGCCGGCATCCTGCTCCTTTATTTCCAGGCGGGCACCTTCAATATGGTGACGCTGGCCGGGCTGGGGCTTGATTCCATCCTGAGCTCCTTGATGGCAACCGCGATCTTCTTCCTTATTTTTATTGGCTATGCAGTGAAGCTACCTGTTTTCCCCTTTCATACGTGGCTCCCCGATGCCCATACCGACGCCCCGACGGCGGTGAGCCTGATCCTAGCTGGGGTACTGATCAAGATGGGGGGCTACGGCATGCTACGGGTCTGCGTAAGCATATTCCCTGAAACTGCGCAGCACTACGCCCCACTCCTCATCGCTTTGGCAGTGATTGGTATCCTCTATGGAGCGGCGGTAACCTTGAGGCAGACCGACCTAAAGAGGCTGATTGCATATAGCAGTATCAGCCATATGGGCTTCGTGCTCCTGGGGATTTTTGCCCTGAGCCAGGTGAGCATGGCAGGTGCGACTCTCCAGATGGTCAGTCATGGGCTGGTAACCGGTCTCCTCTTCGCTATGGTGGGTCTGGTTTATGAAAAAACCCACGAACGGAGTATACCCAAGCTTGGCGGGTTGGCGCGCCAGATGCCCATCATCGCGGTCGTTTTCAGCGTTGCTGGGCTCGCTGCTCTGGGGCTGCCAAGTACCAGTGGCTTCGCCGCCGAGTTCCTGATCTTCTTGGGCAGCTTCAACAGCACCATGGTTCCCGGCATTCAAGTCTATACCATCGTGGGCATTTTGGGAGTGGTGCTCGGTGCGGGCTACATTCTCTGGATGCTAAAGCGGGTGTTTTACGGTGCCCCGAAGGAACAGTATGACGGGGTGCCCGATGCTGACAGGCGGGAGAAGATCTACACATTCGCCCTGGTGGCGGTGATCATGTTCATCGGGATTTATCCAAGGATACTCACCGATATCATCAAGCTGGGCATCCAACCCATTTTGGGAGGCTTCTATGGGTAGAATAATGGTTGCTGTGGCGGCGGTGACTGGTGATGAGGCAGAGCAAATCCTGTTGGTGAAGCATATCCCCGAAAGAGTGGGCTGTAGGCAGGGGAAGTGCAGCCACATTTGGGGAGTGGGGTTAGGAATGGGGGAGAGCATCGAGCAAAGGAGCAAGCGTTGAACATCTATCTACTGTCACCTGAAATAAGCCTGTTGGCCCTGGCTCTGGTGGTGATCCTCCTCGACCTGTTCATGGATCGCAAGTGGCTCCTTGGAGTGGTGAGCGTTGTCGGGCTAATCGTGCCCGCCGCCTTCACCGTCGCCCTATGGGGCACAAACCAGACCGCTTTCGGCGGTGCCCTGGTCGTTGACCAGTTCTCCCTTTTCTTCAAGCTCTTTTTCCTGGTGGTCGTGGCCCTGGTGATTCTCTCCTCTACTGACTATGCCCATAAGTTTGCTGCCTTCCGCGGTGAATACTATGCCATATTGCTTCTTGCTACCACGGGGATGATGCTCATGGCGTCCACCCGAGAGTTAATCTCTATATATGTCGCCCTGGAGTTGACAGGAATCTCTCTTTACGTGTTAACCGGCTTTCTCAAGGATGACAAGTCCAGCGAGGCAGGATTGAAATACCTGCTGCTCGGTGCAGTGGCCAGCGCGGTGTTGCTCTATGGCATGGCGCTGGTCTTTGGGCTTACCGGCACCACCCATCTTCGGGAGATAGCTACCGCTATTTCGGCCGAGGGCTTGCTGTCCAGTCCGGCGTTACTCATGGGTATCGTTTTGCTGGTGGCTGGCTTTGGCTTCAAGATCGCCGCTGTTCCCTTCCAGATGTGGGTCCCCGATGTTTATGAAGGGGCGCCCACGCCCGTCACTGCATATCTGTCCGTGGCCAGCAAGGCGGCGGGATTTGCGGTAATATTGAGAGTTTTCTACGAGGCCCTGGGGCCAGCAAGCCTGGACTGGGGAATGATATTCGCCGTGATTGCTGCCATCACCATGACCGTGGGGAATGTGGTCGCCATTGCCCAGAGTAACATAAAGCGAATGCTGGGGTACTCCAGCATCGCCCAGGCGGGTTACCTTATGATCGGGCTGGCGGCGGCTAGCACCACGGGGAGTAGCGCTTTAGTATTCTTCCTGGTGTGCTATGCCTTCACCAATCTGGGAGCATTTATTGCCATCATTGCTATCTCCAACAAGATTGATAGCGACCAGATCGCCGACTACTCTGGGATGGCGCGGCGGGCCCCGTTACTTTCCTTGGCCCTGGCACTTTGCCTCATCTCCCTTGCTGGCATACCGCCCACCGCGGGGTTCATGGCCAAGCTCTATATCTTCAGCGCTGGCATTGATTCTGGGCTGGTGTGGCTAGTGATCATCGCCGTGATTAACACGGTGATTGCCGCATACTACTATCTCCGTGTAGTGCGCGTTATATATCTGGGCGCTCCGCTATCGGAGGAGCGGGTGCCGTCCTCAGGGGCGCTCCGTGCTGCCCTCTCCTTCGCCTGCCTCGGCGTGTTAGCTCTCGGGATCTATCCTTGGATGGTGCTCAGGATTGCGGAGGTTGCTGCCAGTATGCTTCTCCCTTAAAACTGCTGTGTTGTCCAGCTAGACGATGTCTTTATCTTTACCAATGAGATTAGGTATTCGGTGGTGGGATGGCTAGCTAACAAGGTAACGAGCCTCGATTCGGTGCTATCCACACGCTGCGTGATGAGCTAGCATAGCGGAGACTATCCCTCGATCATTACGAATTGAAGTTGCAGTGATATGCTATGAAATATTATGCCAGAATCGCAGTCAATGGATCATAGCTATTAGATTCTTGAACACAAAGCTTGTCGAAGAGCCTTAGGCACTCCAACAAAGAAACGGATTGGACACAACTATCCTAAGCGTGGAAAACATGTAGCGGAAAATGTGCCACCTTGTTCTGCTAGGGTGTTATCTCTGGCCCCTTGGATATGGTTATGCTTATGCCGAGGGTTTAACCTACCGCTTCGCCGAATATTTCTCAGCCAGATTGCCACTCACGGGAAGCTTGAATCGTACTCCCTGATAGGCTCTCACCATCAGAACGATCCATAGCACAACGGCTAAGAGCCACATGATCGAGTATAGCACTGTAAACAGGATATGGACGGGTGGGATAAAAAAGAAAACTTCTCGAAATATCCCAAGAACGATTTGAACCACGGTTATGGCACCGAAGACTATAATGGACTGCATAGCGTGAAAGCGGACAAATTCGTCTTTCTCCTCTATCAGGAAGAATATTATCCCGGTTATCCAGCCAACTAAATACGACAACAGTCCAGCTATGTTGGAATCAAGTCCTGTGCTGCTCTTCTTCCTTTCGCCCATTTTTCGCCTCCTTAGATGTGTCATGACAATAACTGATCTTAGGACGTCGTAGCTGCCATATCATCGATGGCTATGTTTTGTGCAAGATAGCAGCTTAGTCCAATTCCGTCAAGTCCTTGGTCTCAGCGATGTCAGTCGGTGGAGTTGCCACGCAGGATTTACCAAAAATGTGTAATTATCGATGGAAAGGCTGGGCATCCTTTGTACACGGATGCTCAGCCTCTTCAACTGGATACGCGCTGTATCAGCTTTAACTCTTGCCAATTCGGAACATCTTGGTGCCGCATACAGGACATACGCCCTGAGTTGCCGGCTTACCATTCTTCATGGTTATCTTTGTAGGATTCCTCATCTCTCTTTTGGAACGGCACTTCACACAATAGGCTTCCATTTAAGATACCTCCTCTTATTTTGAAGGATACTAAACTATTTATTGATAGAATGTCAATAGGTATAGACGGGTATATAGCGCAAATTGGAGGCATTTTCCAGTATGAGGTCGTAATAGCTTTTGTAGTAGCAATGGGCCTTGTAACAGCCCATATTTTACAAAAGTTTTACACTGGGGAAAAGCTGCGATAACAGTGGGTGTTTACAATAGTGACAGACTGTAGGGTTGGCGCGCAGGCTTGGAAGGAGGGGCCCCACCACAGCCTGTAGCTGACCTCAGCAAAAAGAGAGGAGGAGAGAGACAATGAAGAAGGTGTTCTATTTGGCACTGAAGAGCGGGCACTGGCTTGGGTTTGGCTATTGCCAGGGAGATAGCACGTGCTCATGGTGGAGATATCGAGGACAGGAACGCCTCGGGTGGTGGGGCGGAGTTCATAGTCAGGTTGCCCGCCAATCCTCCGTGAATGAACCTCATGGGCTGCTCCTCGCCGACGGCTCATGGCTGCAAATAGGTGTGCTAGATGCCGTTCGTGGTGAGCTTGTCGAACCATGAACGGCATTTCAATTAAAAGATAAACGAATTGAATCTATTCTCGGATTATAAGTATAATGGGTAGCCTAGAGCATCTGCTCTAGGCATGGTTGGAGCCCTTCAGTTGAAGGGCTCCAACCATGCCTCCACAGACAGGACGGGCCCTTCGAGGCCGACAGGTCGGGGCTGAAAGGTCGGCCGGCACAGTCGTGCCCCCAATAAGGCTTAGGCTCTCCGAACCCCGATTTATTGGGGGAGTCCGCAAGGCGGACAGGGCGATAGGGGCAAACGTATTTGCTAGTTATGATACCGTTCGTGGTGAGCTTGTCGAACTATGAACGGCCCTTCGACAGGCTCAGGGCGATCGGGGCAAACTTTGCTATCGAAGTAAAAGAAGATGAAGAAACTACTACCTCCGGTTGTAATTTTCTTTCTAGCGCCCACCATCGCCGAACTGCTTTCGGGGTCGGCTCCCCCGGTGGAGTTCTTTAACCCTTTTGGTCTTGTAGTGCTGACCGCCCTTTATGGCAGTGGGGCACTTCTGGCCCGTGAGTTGAGGCGTCGCTGGCATAAGGGTTGGCTTAGCCTGTTTGCCTTGGGTGCTGCTTATGGCATTCTCGAAGAGGGTCTGATGATTAAGAGCTTCTTTGACCCTACCTGGGTTGACCTCGGCATACTCGGCTCTTATGGGCGGTGGGCGGGTGTAAACTGGGTATGGAGTCTTGAGCTGACGCTTTTTCACGCCGTGGTGAGCATAGCTATCCCCATCTTGCTGGTGGAACTCATGTTTCCTGAACGGCGTGATGAACCGTGGGTCGGGCGCGGGGGCCTCATCGGTCTTTCGGCCCTCCTGGCAGCCGATGTTGCCTTTGGCTATTTCTTCCTGACAAATTACAGCCCGCCCCTCGTTCCCTACCTTGTGACCCTGGCGCTTGTGATTGCTCTGGTACTACTGGCGTGGCGCTTGCCTCGACAACTCTTTCTGCCAAAGACTGTACGTGTGCGCCATCCATTCTGCTTTTGGCTAGTAGGCTTCTCAGGAGCCATTGGCTTCTTCCTAGTATTTTGGGGACTGCCGAATACCAACCTTACCCCTTGGGTGACCATGTTCATCGGCGTCGGGCTGGTGGCGATGGTTGCTTGGGTGGCGATGAGGATGTCTGGTAAAGGGTCATCATGGTCTGGGATGCCTCAACTGGCGCTCGCCGCTGGCCCGCTTAGCCTGTTCATTCTATTGGCGCCGGTCCAGGAGTTCGACACGAGCCGTACCGACAACACGGCTGGCATGACGATAGTGGGAGTAGCAACGCTTCTGTTTTTGCTATGGATGTGGTGGCGAGTGAGGACCAGCCAAGCGAGGCTGGTCAGACACAAGCCAGCGCAAGAGACCGATGATGGCAGCCTGTCCTGAAGTCCGTTTGTCTTATCCGCACTTATACCCTTACGGCATATCTTGCGTTCTAATGACCATTTCAGTTGAACAGAATAGCATTGTGTTCAACGCGTTCCGGCGAGATGTGGTTTCACATCACGAAGACTTCCTCTGGGAATGCAAGTCACCCTTTAGCACGTTCAGCTATATTGGTGACACTTGATAGAAAGTAAAAGGCTGATATAATAGCGGTACTATCAGTGCACGTAGCAGGCTAATGCGCGAACAAAGGAGGCAAGGCGGTCCCGCGGTGTGAAGCGGTTTAATATCTTCGCCAACTATTAGGAGGTCAGCAATGAAAATGAGGGCGCGTGGAGTCTCAGGACAAATACCAGGGAGACTTGCAATGGAGGCTATCAATGACTGATGTATTCTTTTTTGTCCTTCTGGTTATAGTTTCCTACCTCTTGGCAAGGGTCGAGATTGAGATAGAGGGTAAGTATGGCTATGCTAAGAAGTTGCCAGTGTCGTGGAGGACAGAGAACAAATGGTTGAGGTACTTCTTTACTGGAACAAGCTATCACCTGTACATGGGCTTGTTCCTGCTAGCTCTAGTGCATCTACCGCTTGTTTGTTGCATATCCTGGAGTTGGGGAAGGGAAATGCTAGTACTTAGTTTCCTGGCTTTCCTAACCGTAGCGGAGGATTTCCTATGGTTTGTCTTTAATCCGCACTATGGTATCCGAAAATTCAAGAGAGACGCTATTCCCTGGTTCGGGCAATACTGGCTAGGGTTTTTGCCCTTTTGGTATTGGTACTACATACCCATAGGGGTTCTGTTGTATGTCGGAAGTAAATTTGTGGACTAGACAGCGGAAGGCATGAACTCGCTATTTGAAGCGACTGCCTTAACCAAGCGCACTCTCATCCCTCAGACGTCCCTCGTCTTTGATCGTTAGCTGTTTAGATACTGTCCAGAAGAAACCACGTTCATATTCCTCGAAATTGACCCTACGCATGAACTCAATCTTGCTAATGCCATAGCACAGGAGCCACATTAGGCCACACAAGGGATGGCGCATGATGCTAGACATTATGGTTCGCCACAGACCGGGAACGCTCATGTTCTTCTTTATCAAGTCTTCGCTGAAGTACTGGTGCGACTTGTTGGTGTAGAAGAAGTATCTGCTCCACTGATGAACGAAGTCTGCAATTGATTCAGGTGGTCCATAGTAGAAGATAGCATCCTTAGCCCATACGAACTTACGACGCTGTTCAATACAGGAGTAGAAGATAAACTGGTCATCGGCAAGAGAACATGGCAATGAAAGATGATGATAAAAGCCTCTTGATAGAGCCATTACGCGTCCGTCTATACTCCACCATGACATATCTTTTTGTCTTCTGATCCGGTCTACCAGAATCCAGTCAAAATATCCTGCCTGCTTTGCTGGATTCAGGTTAAGCCCACAGCAGGGACGGACAAGACCACCCTGGACTAGCGCAGCATTACCATCACGGAAATACTGTACCAGCTTAGGTATACTATGTTCGCTCGCCAACCTGACGTCTGCATCAATAAAAACAAGAATATCTGCGTTGGTGACTGTGAAGGCTAGATTCTTTGAGTCCTGCACTCCTTTCCTTTCTTGCTTTCTGATTAGCCTCACCCTTTGGTCTCTTGCGGCAACCTGCTGCACAATTTCATCTGTTTGATCTGTCGATGCATCCGATATCACATATATGTGCTCAATTTCAAACCAGTCATCCTGCTTTGCCTTGACCACATCGTTTAACAAGGCTTCAATACAATTGCCTTCGTTGAATGCAGGGATGACAATATCAACGGTGGCCGTTGCCTGCTTGGGTTCATCCTGAATTGTGCCCCAGGGCATAGCCACTTTGGTCATCGATGTGACTCTATTTGCCATGTGCGTCTCCATTTTGGGTTCAGCCTCCAATGGTAGGCATTATTCACTAAAGGTTAATGCAATAGTTCTGCGTCTATGCCTGTGATGATCCTCTGTGGTTTCCCAAGATTATAAGTGAATGTTTAACGGAGTCCGTTTGTCACGAGTGGCGTATTTGCATTCTGTGTCACACTGGTTATGAGCCAATGCAAAGCATCGAAGCCAAGCCTAGATACTGTGTATCTATTTGACTTCTCTGATGGTGAGTGTGTAGAAGCTAGGTTCCCGCAAATGCTCTGCCGGGGGTAACTTACGTTAGCCAACGTGCGATGGCCTAAATGCAAGTAAGGTGGCTAGCTTAGTATGCTTCTGCTCCGCCCCTCCTCAATAACATAGCTTCTGTATTACAACAGAGTTCCTATACGGACTACTATATCTATAGTATAAACCATTGCTCGCGGGTTGTCAAGACCTCGCAATGTTTCCATAAATATCCGACAGTCCATGTAAAATATGGGCATGACGAATGAAACCTTGATAGTTCTATGCTGGGAGCTCTATGAACAGGGAATGCCAAAAATCCGGATAGCCAGAAGAGTGGGGAAGCATCGTG
>JAUWRG010000035.1 GCA_030610655.1 Dehalococcoidia bacterium | reverse complement strand
GAGTACACCTCCACGTTTCTAAGTCCATAGGAAGTGCGTTTGAGCATCTTGATCTTTGTATTGCAGCCCTCGGTGAAGGCATTAGTCCTTTCAAAGAATCTTCGATCTGCTGAAGGATGGTTGTCAAAGTGATTCAGTTCAAAGAATCTTCGATATAGGCTCTCTCCAGCGCTTCAGGGTATTACCCCACCTTTCAAAGAATCTTCGATATGAGTTCACCATCATCGCTCGATTTAAGGTTAAGGATAATGTTGTCCAGTCCTTTCAAAGAATCTTCGATCTGCTGAAGGATATTCCCGGCTGTTAGCCATCGGTGGTAAGACCTCCTTTCTTTGCCTTTTCCTTTGTGCTGTCCTTCTACGAAGGATTACCACCTTATCATTTTCTACACAATTCGTTATACAGCCTCCGTAACATTGACATTGGGATATGTGCCCAGCCCAGCCATCAGGTGCAATGTGCCCTCGGTATTATGGCAGCCGAAGAAAAACCGGTCCACCCAGTGGGGGTTTTCGCCTTGCACTACATCAAAAGTATCCGGAATCTGGTGGATAAGGTAATCGTCCCACTCTGTTATCGCCATTTCCCCCTCCTTGGTGCCTTATTTCATATGGATAGCGGCATATTATCGACTTTGCATTAAAGATGTCAATCGGCCTTGCTGCTCACAGACCTGTGGAGGCAATTTGCTGTTGGAGATGGCTACTGCTAGTTAGGAGCTTGAAGCGCGCCCGAAGGGATTCGAACCGGGGGTCCTCAGATCCGAGGCCCGTCCTCCGATGTCCCGAACAGTGGTTTCGGGGTCAGCTCGGGAGAGTTGTGTCAGGCTTCCACAAAGTCTTTTCGAGCCAGAATAGCAGGCGGATTTGGCTGTCCTATTCTGCCCGCCAGCCGTTTGTCAGTCATCCACACCCTCAACTCAAGCGTGAAGCGCTGGCGCGACTGCAAACCGACCACCGGCACTTAGAGGCAGCTCGGCGGCCGAGCGGAGCTTGAAGAGGTGCAAGGCAGGCTGCGACTCGCCGTCGTTTCCATTATGTTGTTAGGCGACGCGCGCAAAAATAGCTCGGTTCCTTTGTCCATTCACGATATCTTGCTAGTGCTGGTTCGAATGAATACTCGGCACACAACAACTCTATTGCTCGAAGTTGCTTATAGGAGCCATCCGGGAACCGCTCAGGAAGGGTGCGAATGCTTTGCCTGCTGCCAAAGAAGACGAAATTGCCCATTCCAAATACTGGCGCAGCTGCTTCTGAGAGGTCGTCCAGAAACGGCTCCCCAACCTGAAGTGGGTGCCCCTTGCGATACATGTTCTTCACTCTCCGCGCAAACAAGAATGTCTGCATGTCGTTGGCTCTTGTTTGCCCGAAACACGCTGCGGTTTCTAGGACTCCTACCCACGAGAAAACATAGGTTCCGAGAGCTGCCAATTTTCGAATCAGGATACTCCGGACGCTAGAAATAATGATATCGATTGCCACAGCCGTTCCCCAGTGTGACCGTGGAGTGAAAGCCAGGACCTCAAGCAAGTCCAGATTCTCGTCGATCTCACCAATGTAACTGGCTGCCGGTCTCCATTGCGCCATTAGCTGACTGTACTCTTCTTCTCGACCACTAACGAGAATGCCCTCGTCCTTGATGTGCCTAAAGAAGACGTTTCCAGCCGAAATCAAATACAGTGCCCGATCTGCTGTGAAGCAAGTGACTGAATAACCGCATCTTTTCCACGTCGCTTGCTGATCGCTCAACTCATGCGGATTGTCTCCAATGAGCAACATATCTCTGTCAGACGACGCATCGGAATCTCCACGCTTACTACTGCCAAACTCTATGATTAGCATTATCGAATGACCTTCTTGAAGATTGCGGCTACGGTCGCTGAGAGAATACTTATCCCGATCAACACGTTGAAGACGACAAACATGTAACCAACTTCCGTATCAGGACTGTACCCTGACGCCCCCAGCGTGGCCATGGTGGTCAACGTCAAGTAGACGGTCTTCACTACGGTAGGCTGTGTTGCTTCCGAGAACAGGTACTCAGCGCAGACATGGTTGGCGACCATCACGAGAATGACTATCGCACAGGTCGTCACTATTTGCCTACTCAGACGATAGCCGTATCCCAGCAAGTAATCATACAGCCATGAGACGAGGTGTCTTAATCCGTGTCGATACCACTTGATCTTGATACGTTTGCGCCTCAACTGAATCCACTCGTTCATCCTTCCCCAGTGACGGAACTGGTATTCGGCTTCGTTCTTGAACTCCCGCTGCGCCTCCCGGTAATAGTTCTCTCGGAGTTGGTGGTATAGATGAACGGCAATGTTAGCGTATCTCTTGTCCGGAATCGCCTTTCGAAACTGGGCGGGCTTGGCATACACCGACACAAATCTTGACTTGAAGAAGTTGCAGTTCTCGAACTCACAGTCATGCAATTCGACTGAGTCAAATCTAGTACCAATGAACAGGCAATCCCTGAAAACACAGCTCGCAAACGTGACATTCTGGAGAAGCTTCTTGGAAAACGAGACATTGTCGAAGGTTATGTCGGACAACTTTGTGTTCTGGGCGGGACTCGCCTCCAGCAAGACGTTACGTATGTGATTGCTGGTTCGTAGGAGCGTTGCTAGTTGGTCGCCATTGATCCTATCGAATGGACTATTAAGTTGAAAGAAATTGCTTAGCACAGCCTATCACCTTTTTCGCCAAAACGCTCAGCTTCACGGCCAGCCAACCGGGCCGCAAGGCCTTGAAGGAACTCGGATTCGTACTTCGCGTATGCTCAGCGTACAACTCCCATTTCCCGCTGTCAACATAGTCCGCCGCGGGATTTGCTCAATTGTTCGAGCGGCCCTTCAGTATCAGGACAACTCTGCCCTCATTGACGATGGCTTCCATCGATGCCGTTCCGCTTTGGTGTAAGGCTGGCCCTGAGCTGTTAACCCCAACCTGAAGCCAGGCCGCTGAGAAGCTCGGCTAGCCAAGAATCATGCTATAGAGGGGCCGATGTTCAAGATCACTATAGATGACGCAAGCGGTACTTACTACATAGTGCCGGCGTCAAGACAGGAGGCGTAATATGGATGATGTCGCAGCTGAGTTCTCTATGAAAACTGGTTCGGGTGATTTACCTGATACCGACCTTAAGGAAGCGATTGTTACTCTTTGCATAGATAATACCGAAGTTGCTACGGATCATGGTAAGGGTCTCTAGCCTAATGTAGGTCTTAAGATCGCTATGCCATGTCTCCTCAAAGAGGCTAGCGGTTTTTGTTCCATTATCTTGACAGCTAGGTTCAAATCACCGATCCTGCGCCCTCCTCTTTCGGCGCCATGGCCATAGTCCCTCCTTCGCCCTATCTATGTATTTGCAGTCTCCCGTCAATATTGGCGTAGCTATTGTCTCCTCGATCGCTCGAAACATCGCAACATGCAAGCTAGCCAACTCGAGTTTCGTATAGACAATAGACATCGCGTCATCACACAGATCGAATGTCTCAGTAGCCTGGATCCAGTCGTTGATTCGATCTACTGTCGCTTCCAAAAAGTTCTTCAGCTTGTCTATGCTACTAGGTTCATCGATGATCGCCCACCAATTACCAGACTGAGTGAGCGTGGGCCTGCCGTCGCTAAGCCGACCGCTGGTGAAAGGAGGCAGTGAAATGGTTCGCCTCAGTTCGGCCGTTGCAACTACATTCTGGTAGAGCCATCTAATACACCTCTCATTTATTCCAGTGGCTAAAGTATCAAGGTCTGGCAAGACGTCGGCGCCAACGCCTTGTTTGACGTAGTCCTTGACCCTACAATACAGATTGAGTTGTGCTGTTCTTACATCTTGTCGCTTCAACTTGAAGGCTTGCCACTGCTTGAAAAGAGTGAGGTCTCCGCCGATATGGTTCCGCAGGTCTAAGAATAAGACCGTGCCTTCCACTGACAACCCGAAGGTGTCACTCTCCTGCCATGGTTCTCCGAGTTTGGGCATACCATGTTGGAATAGCTCGTTCTTCCAGTCATCCAATACGCTCTTCAGATGTTCAGAGTGAAGCTCTTTGGTCCGCATGAGCAGTGGTCTTGTCCGGTACACAAGGTAAGCCGTGAAGAAAGCAGCAAGAGTTGCTAAGAACATAACCACCGCGATTGCTACTTGTGCCCAATCTCCAGGTTGCATGCCCGTCGTGTTCCCATTCATCGCGCTTTCACGTAACGGTTTGAGCTTTCTCAATTCGCCGTAGCTGCAAGGCCCACAGAGCCCATTTCACGCAGGCGAACTCCACAGTCTATGGTTGCAAAATGGTTGCAATTATCGCCGTCTCAGATAGCGCGCCCGGAGGGATTCGAACCCACGACCCTCGGTTCCGAAGACCGATGCTCTTGTCCGCTGAGCTACGGGCGCTCTTTGGTTGTGGGTGCTTTGGTGGAGGTGAGGAATCCTTGTTGCAGTTAGGAGAAGGGTGAGCGGAGGGATTTGAACCCTCGATCTCCAGGGCCACAACCTGGCGCCTTAACCACTAGGCCACGCCCACCGCGTCTATCACATTTTAGCACAATCGCCTTGCCTCTGCCATTGTTTGTACTATTTGTGATTCGCCATTTTCTGCCCATTATACCCGCTTCGCAGCGTGCCTGTTATTTGACACGCCCATCCGGCCTGAGGGGGGTTGATCACCTTACCCCCTATCCTCAAGTCTCCAAAGGCGACTCGCCTCTGGCGAGGGGAGGGGGGATAAATATATGACTGGGGGACACCGCCAGACCCCCACCCGCCCTTCTTGTCATTCTGACCCTTCACAGAGTGAAGGGGAAGAATCTCGGTTGGGTGGGAGACCTTGGTGCACGTCCCGTGAAACTAACAGGGCGGGTTTCAAACCCGCCCCTACTCAGAATGACATATGCCCACCCGCACAGTAAATCGCGCCCAATAAATTGGGCAACTACATTTTTGAACAGCCTAAATCTAAGCAGAGGGGCTCCAGGGGTGAGGTTCTTAGCTGGTCTTACGAGATATCTCATCACGCAAGAGGGGAAGCAGCTTTTCATAGGTTTCATCAAGGGTTTCGGGGATCAGCCTGGTCTCGGCGAGCACAGACATGAAATTCGCATCACCCTGCCACCTGGGCACGACATGGATATGAATGTGATCGGGGACGCCTGCCCCGGCAACCTTGCCCAGGTTCATGCCGATATTAAAGCCTGCTGGCGATAGGGCTCTTTTCAGTGCGGCTACACTCGCCTGGGTGAGGGCGCTCATCTCATGGAGCGAATCACCATCCACTAACTCAATGCTATCAACGTGCTGGTAGGGGGCAATCATCAGGTGGCCGTTAGTATAGGGGAAAAGGTTGAGCAGGACGAAGCAGGTGGGGCCACGATAGAGGACATAGTTTTCTTTATCCTTCTCTACAGGGTCTTGCTTTTTGAGGCAAAACAGGCACCCTACTGGCTGTTCACCTGTTATATACTCCCTGCGCCAGGGCGTCCATAAGCGCTTCATTCGGCATCCTCCCAGATATGCTTCTAGTTCAACTGGTGTAGCGGGTGCAGTCGTTCACATGATCGGTGACAGACCCCCTCCCCATTATACTTGCTTCGCGGCGTCCGTGTCATTTCGACCTGCCCGCCCTTCCTGTAATTCTGAGCCGAAGCTCTGAGCGAAGCGAAGAGGAAACGAAGAATCTGTTCGAGATTCTTCGGTCGCTTCACTCCCTCAGAATGACATATTCCCATCCCCAGACCCCCAGCAGGTGGGTGGCGGTTAATCCGCTCGCCCTGAGCTTGTCGAAGGGCCTATCCTGTTGTTCAACGAAGGGCCGTTCATAGTTCGACAGGCTCACCACGAACGGTCTGCGATTCACTCCTTTTCTTTGCTTGTTACCGCTCGCCATCAGCCGTTCCTTGTAGTTGCCTGATTTATCAGGCGCTTAGTAAAACAGGGTAGCCTACCCTGATTATATCTGGGTGCCCTAGGCCTGGTTGGAGCAGATGCTCCAACCTACCCCCGTACTTTATCCCCCTCTCCCTTGCCGGGAGAGGGTTAGGGCCTGCACTGAGCTGGTCGAAGGGTGAGGGTGAACTTTCCCCCTCCCTCTAACTCCTCCGACAGGTTGGAGAGACCTCCGTCAGAGGGAAGCCACTCTGGAGTCCCTCGGAAATCTACAACTGTGAGAAATGTGACAGAATACGCTT
The DNA here is from genome assembly GCA_030610655.1 of Dehalococcoidia bacterium. GTDB lineage: Bacteria > Chloroflexota > Dehalococcoidia > E44-bin15 > E44-bin15 > DAOUVR01. Next base: position 12,674 of record JAUWRG010000035.1, on the reverse strand, counting down.
TGGGAAATTGCTTAGCGCACCGGATTATGGTAGCATAGCGTTGTATCGGACCGCGGACAATCTTCTGGCTTGGATTGTCCAGCTATTGATGAAGTGCATTGCGCTGCCCCAAGCTCAGGCAGAGCAGTCATAAATAGAGTCAGGGATTGTATTTGGGAGCGGATGGATCCCGGTGGGCTCCGCGGACTTCAAATCCGTTGTTAGTCACCCTGCGGTGTCTATGGTGGGTTCGACTCCTATGCGCTCCCGCCACCATCTATCTCAACACCCGCTCATCGCCGATGCGGCGGGTTATTTTTTGTCTGTCCTGGTATTCCATCGGGGCAATGCGGGGCGGACTCCTCCGCTTTGCGAGAGTCCGATAATTCGGACGATACTTCGTTCGGAGCCGACCTGTCGGCCTCGGGGAGGGTGATCGACTGGTCCTTCTTAGAAGGATTTACCATTACGGCTGACAAGGACAGAGCAGTAAAGGAAGTAATTAAGAGCATGAGGGAAGAAGGGCCACAGGGATACAGAGATAGCGGAGACAGTTCATACTGCACAAGTGAAGTATGAAGAGCAGCAAAGAGACTTTTCGCCTGATAGTGCAGCGCTGGCCCAAGCTACAGGGGGAGCTATTCGACCCTGAGCCTTACTGCTATCCCGCCAGACCCTCCTAACCCTACCTGTCCAACTACAGGGGTGCATTCCAGAGACTTAGGTTAGCCCAACTAGGCGGATTTGGAGAGGGATGCAAGGTTCGCCAACAAGAGTGGCATCCTAGAAAACCCCAAGTTATATGTGAAGAGCACAGCGTAGTGGAACCAAAACAATTTGCTGAGGAAGTTCGCGAGTTCAAGAATTGCCGCATGACCATCGTGCGGATGGGGTGCCCGATAGGTGGCCGCATCCTAGCAAGGGATGAGCGTGGATCGAAAGGATTGAGGCGATTGTGGGCGAAAAGAGGGTGAATCGAGTGGGTAGTGGCGCCCAAGCGGTCGGATTCGAAGAGGGCGACGGATAGCATAATCACCCAGCCTATCCCAGAACTTTTCCAGGGTTCAAGGGCTCACACTCCATGTGTTGCACGAAATGGCTATTTGATCACACCATTGGTATAAGGCGTCATAATCTGGAGTTTTCAGATACCCTCTATCTTTCATCACGCAAAGTAGGCTAACTACCTCGTAAACTGAGCCTTTTGCGATGTTAAAGAAATACTTAGACTTCTTATCACCTTCTCTTCCCGTGCCCTCAGCAATGTTGGTGGATATAGACAGAGTGGCTCTTCTTATCTATTCTCCTAGGGGAAATTGCTCCCGCTGATCTATGGAATCAGATATCTGAGAGACCTTTTCATAGAGGGCGATAGATTTTTTCCAAACCTCTAACCTCTCGAACTTAAACATCACTGCGCCTTAGATAGATATATAGAACCCTTCCACTCTTTCTCTATCTCTGTCTCCTTTGCCTGGCTGTTGGGTTTCAATCCCCTTTCGAGGATTAGCGTCTTTCCGACCTTCAATTCCAATAAATGTTGGCGTACACCAACATTTATTCTATCCGATTCTTTTCACAAGAGAAGTTGGCAATCTTCAGTGATGACGCCTCCTGGTTAAAATCTTCCTACAGCTTTTCCATCTCTCCCTTTTCCAAATCCTCCTTTGCGCGCTTTTTGGCAATATGATGCATCTTCTTACCAGTTGTGGTCATTGGCAACTGCTCAACAAACTTGATGTACCTAGGCCGTTTGAAATCGGCCAGCCCCGGATGTTCCTTGCAGAAGTCCGCCAGCTCTTGGGTAGTAAGCGATTCATCCCTGCTTACCACATAGGCAGTGATAATCTCCCCCCATTTGGCATCCGAAATCCCGGTGACCAGGGAATCAAGAACCTTGGGATGCTGGTTAATCACCTCCTCAACCTGAACCGGATGAATATTCTCTCCACCGGAGATCAGCATATCATCCTTCCGACCACAAATGGTGATAAATCCCTGCTCATCTGAGGTAGCGATGTCCGCAGAATAATACCAACCCTTGTAATAATGCCTGGCGTCCTCCTCCGGCTTATTATGATAGCAAAGCGGAGCCTTGAGGGTGCGAATTATCACTTCCCCCCCCTCCCTTCCATCCCTAGCCACAACTTGCTCCGGCTCTGCCAGTTTATCCTCCAATAATTTTACCACCCTGACCTCATCATCGGTACAGGGTCTCCCGGCTGATCCGGCTTTATCCAGTAATTCCTCGGGCCGCAAAAAAGTATTCCAGAAGGTCTCGGTTGTGCCATATCCGTTGAAAATCCTTGGAGTCAAGATTTCTTGATAGCGCAAACAGGCCTCCCGCTCCAGAGGGGCTCCCATCGTGACCATTCCTTTTAAGGAACTCAAATCCCGCGCCTTCTCTGCCTGGGCTAGGGAAAGCATCTCCAGAGTGGCCGGCACACCGATTAAAAAAGTTATCTTGTATTTTTCCACATAGTCCAACACTACATCGGGTTCAAAGGCTTTTAAGGCAATTATTTCTCCACCGCAATGGAGGGTGGGACAGGGACCACCGCTGTGGATACCACCGGAGTGAAACCATGGAGTCATATTCATTGTCCTATCGAGATGGCCAAGGGGAAAATGGATCAACACATCATAACTTCGCATTAAATTGTTTATGTTATTGAGCGGCACCCCTTTAGGTAAACCGGTGGTGCCAGAGGTATAAAGCCTGAGAATCTCATCCATCGAGCCCATTTGTGGAAATTCCGGATCCTTTTTCGATTTAACTTTGACATACTCAGAATATGAAATTGAGCCGGGAAAAGGCTTTCCTTCTCCGGCCATAACCAGGGTCTTGGGTTTATGTTTAGCGTGCTGGATGGCTTTTTGAATTACTTCTTTTAACTCCGCATCGTATACATAAACTTTTGGCAAGCTATCATCGATATGCAAAGCAATCTCTCCCTCTGCCAGACGAAAATTGATCGGCGAGAATATAACACCAGCTTTCTGGGCTCCAATCCAGAAAAAAACGAACTCGGCGGTATTATAAAGCGATGCCATCACCACATCACCTTTGCCTAAACCATCTTCCAACAAAGCGTGTGCGAGCTTATTAGCTTCATGATTCAACTCCTGATAGCTAAAGCTCAGGTTCCGAGTGGTGCAAGTGAGCGCCTTCTGAAAAGGATAGTGTTCAACATTTCGCAAAAAAGCCTTGAGATAAAGAAACTCACGATCAAAAAGTTTGCCAAACTCGCTCATTTTTGTCTCCATTCTTTCATCCTGCCCCGAGGAGGTGTCAGGTCTTGCGATGTGACTTAACTTGCAACCCATTCTCAATCTCCCTGCATAAAGTGTTTGGCCTTCCCTCGACTTCGCTCGGGATAAACGGGACAAGTGCCTTATCGAACACAGTGAGAAAAGAGCCAACTTTGAGTCCTCTCCACAGCGATCCTTTCTCCTTCTTTAACCCTTTTAAACACCTTAGGGTCACCAGCTAAGCTGCCGAAGACATTTACTGGACTTGCTGCCCGAATTCCGCCCTCTCTACTTATAGGGGTGGGACCGAAGAAGCTGCAAAAGGCGCTTCCCCGAGGCCAATAGCCCAAATCGCCCGAGCGCACCACCTCTTGCCCATTTTGCAGCTCCATCTTCACGGATGCCAATTACTAGGTAGCCTCCTCCACCATTGGCCAGCGAAGCAATATCCCGCAACAGCTCCAATTTCTCGTCATCATCCAGATAATTGACGGTGACTTTTAACTCGACGTGCTGACGCTCAAAATAATGCTCACTAACGAGCTTATCGATTTCATCGTCTGATATTTCGTCGATTGGCCGGCCATCAAAAATCATCGCTAGCTACCTAGTGTAGCCAATTATACCACAATCACCTAGCTATTGCTGGCTGAAGTCGATCTTGAGAGTAGTTTTAGTCGGAGCAACATTTGTCACACATTGGTGCTTTCCTAAGTGCCAACACTGAGCCGTTGCTATGGTACACCCCCAGACCCCCGCCAGCTCTCTATTGTCATTCTGACCCTGCACAGAGTGAAGGGGAAGAATCCCGGTTGGATGGGAGACCCTTGTGCACGCCCGGTGAAACTAACAGGGCGGGTTTCAAACCCGCCCCTACTCAGAATGACATATGCCCACCCGCAATCCCTGTAGTTGTCTGATTTATCAGACGCTTAGTAAAACAGGGTAGCCTACCCCGATCATATCGGGGTGCCCTGGGCCTGGTTGGAGCGGATGCTCCAACCTACCCCGGTACTTTATCACCCTCTCCCTTAACGGGAGAGGGTGAGCCTTCCCCACCCTCTAATTCGTCGCCACGGAGAGGCGACGCTACTGCAACCTACGGTGTAGTAGGGGCGTTCAGTTGAATGCCCCTACCGGAGCGGGCAACTTCGCTTCGGACAGGTCTCGCAATAACGAGAAGATGTTACTCATATGTTTGAACGAATACACGAACCTAACGTTTGTGAGAAATGTGACAGAATACGCCTTGGGAAATTGCCTAGCGCACCGGATTATGGTAGCATAGCGTTGTATCGGACCGCTGACAATCTTCTGGCTTGGATTGTCCAGCTATTGATGAAGCGCATTGCGCTGCCCCAAGCTCAGGCAGAGCAGTCATAAATAGAGTCAGGGATTGTATTTGGGAGCGGATGGGTCCCGGTGGGCTCCGCGGACTTCAAATCCGTTGCTAGGCACCCTGCGGTGTCTATGGTAGGTTCGACTCCTATGCGCTCCCGCCATCATTTATCTCAACACCCGCTCATCACCGATGCGGCGGGTTATTTTTTGTCTGTCCAGGTATTCCATCAGAGCCAGGGCATATTTGCGACTGGTGTGGAACAGATCGCGGACCTCGGCTACCGTTACCTTGTCTTGGGATTTTAGGTGGGCGACTATGTCTTCCACCATCCTATCGTAAGCAGAGGCGAGGAAGACTACATCATCGCTCACTTTTACCACCCTGCGCTGCTCTACAAGCAGATTAAGCAGGTCTGGCTCGGGTAGAGGATCGAGGGTCGGCGAACAGGGATTGCGTGCCAATCTGTCCAGGAAAGCGTCGACCTCTGCCTGCTGTTCCGGGGTAGGCTGAGGCTTGTGGTTCGGCAGGTGCACCGTAGGCCCAGCCTCAACTAGACTGCCCTCCCGAATGAGCTGTTCCAGGGTGTGGGCGAAGAATTTGGCGGGAGTCTTTAGCTTGCCTCTTAATTCCTCTTTAGGAGGGCCATGGCGAAGAGGGAATTGCTGGTGGTATCTCTGGACAGCTTGTGTTGCTTCCCTTGCCAGCTTTTCCCAGCCCTGGGCTGAAAGAAGTAGTTTCATGTCTCCCAATGCCGTAATCTTCTTGTGGGCAGCCAGTGATTTTAAGGCCTCCTCTGCTCCCACTCGTGGTAGATTGGAAAAGGCAAGCAACCTTTCCAGATCGAGAGGCTCTTCTTCCTGTATAATGGCCAGCACTATCTGTTCAGTGGTGCCCCTCTCCTTAGTTGCTAATCCTTCAATGATATCGGGGCGAAAGCGGCGGTGCCTTTTTGCTCTGGGGCTAACGATAACCCCCCCGCCAAGCGTCTCTTGCGGGGAGCGGATGATGAATCGGTCGTCCTTCACCGCGGCGATGGGCTGAGCAAGCAGAAATTGGGCCCATGTTGTTTCCCCAGGCTCAATCTTGTCCCTCTCCAGCAGGCGTACCTTCCCCAGCGTCTCGGCGGCTCCGTGGTGAAAGGTTATGGTAGCATTATGGGGCAGAGGACGAGGTGCGGAGGACAGCAGGTGTAGCTTAACGTCGAACGCTCTGGCGGGGGTGAGCCAACCGGGGGTGGTCACTACATCGCCACGCTTCAGTTCACTGGTGGCAATGCCAGCCAGGTTAGCCGCTACACGGTTGCCGGGAGAGGCGATATCGATCTTCCGCTTGTGTGATTGTAGCCCGCGTATGCGCGCCCGCACTCCGGGGGGCAGGATCTCTACCTCTTGCTCCCGGGATAGGCACCCATCGACCAAGGTTCCGGTAACCACTGTGCCAAAGCCAGCCATGGTAAAGACACGGTCTATGGGGAGCCTTGGTCTGCCGATGTCCTTCTTGGGTGTGGCGGAATCTAAAACTTGATCAATGGTGGAGACTAGTTCGGGCAAGCCCTCACCGGTCAATGCGGAGACAGTGACAATCGGTGCCTGAGCCAGGGTAGTGCCTGCCAGTACCTCACTCACCTCCAGTGTCACTAACTCCAGCAACTCCTCATCTACCAGGTCCTTCTTGGTGATTATTGCAATGCCCCTGTCTACCTGAAGCAGGTCGAGTATGGCCAGATGCTCCCTGGTCTGGGGCATAACCCCTTCGCCGGCGGCGACAACAAGCAAGGCGACGTCGATGCCTCCGACACCGGCAAGCATGTTGTTGATGAAATGCTCATGTCCGGGGACGTCCACAATGCCGACCTCTCGACCGCTGGGCAGCTTTAGCCAGGCAAAGCCAAGGTCGATGGTCAAGCCACGCTCCTTCTCCTCCTGCAATCTGTCGGGGTCAATCCCGGTCAGGGCCTCAACCAGGACCGACTTCCCATGGTCTACGTGGCCTGCCGTACCTAAGACGAGGGACATACTTCACTCCCGGACTATAATCCTCCCTTGGGGTTCTGCCAAAATCTCTCCAATGATTGCTGCCTCATTTATCCCATGCCGGTGCAGGTTTTGAAGGAGTGCCTCAGCCTCTTTCCCCGGGACAGCGATTAGCAATCCACCTGAGGTTTGGGGGTCGAAGAGGATGTTCAACATTTCATCGGATATTTCTGAGGTCATCTCTATCATATCAGACCGATATTCCCTGTTTCGTTGCGTTCCTCCTGGAACCAACCCCATGTTGGCGAACTCCTTTACTTCAGGGAAGATAGGGATGGAGGAGACACGTATCTCCATGCCTAAGCGGCTGTCCTCAACCATCCCGGAGGCGTGACCCAGGAGACCAAAGCCGGTTATATCGGTACAGGCGTGAGCACCCGCTTCCAGCATTAGCTCCGAGGCCACCTTATTAAGAGCAGTCATACTACTGCTGACTTGCTCCAAGCTCTCCTCACCTGCCACCCCACCCTTTAGCGCTGTGCTCACCAGTCCTGTACCCACAGGCTTGGTCAGGAGTAGCTTGTCACCTACCTCAGCTCCATCCTTGGTGATTATCTTCAATGGGTGAATCACGCCGGTGACTGAGAGTCCGTATTTCAATTCATCATCATCGATGCTATGTCCACCCACCAGAGTAGCCCCAGCCTCCCACAGCTTATCCCACCCACCCCGCAGGATTTCAGTGAGCACTGAGAGATCCTGGCTCTTGATGGGGAAGCAGACCACATTCATCGCGGTCAGGGGTCTACCTCCCATAGCATAGACGTCGCTCAGGGCGTTGGCGGCAGCGATTTGCCCAAACGTGTAGGGATCATCGACGATAGGCGTGATGAAGTCGATGGTCTGGATGATAGCCAGCTCATCGCTCAGCTTGTAGACCCCAGCGTCATCAGCCCTCTCCAGGCCAACGAGCAGGTTCGGGTCATCAACCACAGGCAAGCCACACAAAGCTTTATTTAGGTCCGACGGACCTATCTTAGAAGCTCAGCCAGAGCCGCGAACGGTCTCAGTGAGCCTTGGCCTCACCTTTTCGTCCATTTCTTCCTCCCTGAATTATAGAGAGCGCCAATAGTAGCTGAATCCATCATAGCACCTCGGCTGGGGCCACACAACGTTACGCATACGTTGCAACCCGGTTCCATCGCTCTCCGCCTTTATCTACTCTTAGTCAGTGTTAGATAAAAGGCATCCCCCTTTCTCTCCTCAGAGATAGTGCACCCTTTGCTCTTTGCCAGGCGCAACACGTTGTCCCGGGCAGTGGCGTCATCAATAATGACCACAATTTCCCCTTCCTCTATGCTCTCCAGGGCATTTTTGGTTTTTATCACTGGCATCGGGCAGGACAGCCCGCGAGCATCAACCTCGGTCATCGTTTCCTCCTTCTGTGTAGCGGACCCCGCGCCACTGGCAAAGGTATTCCTTGAACACAGCGGGGAACTGATCTATGATTTGCCCAACCTTCATAGCCGGGGTGGCTTGGGCAAACTTCCCCGCCATGCGATTTGCCTTAGCTGCAATTATGGCTGCTTCGTGTAGCTCTAGGCCGGCGTACACAAAAGCAGAGACCAGGCCGGTAATGGCATCGCCTGTCCCACCGATAGCCTCCAACGCAGGCACGTCCGGTTCATCCACCGTTTCCAGAATCTCCCCGTCGCGTACCACGTAATCGACCGCTCCTTTGACCAGAAGCAACTTGGCTGTGCTCTTATTACCGTAGGCAGTAGCGACCAGATTTGGGGTCTGTGTGATGTCAGTATCGAAGAGATGCCTGGTGATATAGGCAGGGTGAGTAGCGTCAGGATCGGCCAGAAAAGCCATCTCGGTGGCGTCCGGAGTGAAGATGTCGAAGTATGAAGCCAACCCCGCCCCCTTGGCAGAGTACATCGAGGCAGCATCGGCGACCATGACCGGTCTCCTGGCGCATTTTTCGACGGCTTCACAGAGCCCCCTCGTCTGGACCATATCGGGTAGCCAGTAATGCAGGACCAGTACCTCCGGTGAGACCGCTTTCACATTCTGGATAAGATACTCGTAGATTGCCCGACTGCCCTTACCTTCGCCGATGTCGCCGGCGATGACAACCTGAGGTTGGTCGAGCTTCAGATACTCAGTCACAGCCAGTGCTGCCATGACCATAGCACCGGTGCCCTGAATACAGGGGAGCCGGCGGCCTTCGACAACCAGAGATTCCCCCTCAGCACTCACCGCTCCAACGGTTAGCGGCAGGTCTCTATACGGAAATGTCCCAGCAATTAGCATCACGATCCCTCACCTCCCTGCCAAAGAAGAAGGCACTCTTCGAGGGCTCGCTGCAGCATCAGAGCACACAGGGTGAAGCCGATCTCCTTAGGACTGGGAGCCTCAGTGAGTTTCTTACCGATCAACTCGGCGTGGAGATAAGGGATGTCGGGACAGCCACCCCCAGAGGTGTTTACGATAACACCGCTTTCCTTGTCGAAGGTGACTTTCATATTGCCTGCCTTCACCATCACCCAGTCGTCGAAATCGGTCATGCTGACGATGTCCAGAAGCTCTGCACTATTCGGTCCCAGAGGAACAATGTCCACATAGAAGACGCCCTTCTCCCCGAAAACCCGCTCGATGCCTGCTTGTTGCACCAGGGTTATCGCCAGGGCTAAATCGCAGCCCTTTCGCAGAGCCAGAGGCGGCGCAACCAGACTAACCTTGTAGCCTGCGCTTTTGAGAACCCGCTCTGCCTTCAGGGCGTCGTGAACATCCATAAACAGCACCAGCCCCCCGCCATCGAAGCGAGGTTTTTTCTTCCGTCTAAAAAGGTCCATATATATCTCCCATTGCTATTTTGAACTCTGTCGTATCAGGAACTTCGGGGCCATGCCTCTCTCCCCCATCAAGAGGCCAAGGCCTATGGCGATTACCAACCCCACAACCACCACCCATGGCCCCAGGCTTGTAGGCCCTGCGCCAGTGCTTGCCAGTGTGAAGTTATGGGCCACAGCAGCGCCAGCGAGCAGGCCCAGAACGGTCACCGCAGCATCGGTGTCCCCCTCACCGCTGAGGATCAACTGGCGCAGCGGGCAGCCACCGAGTTGGGTTGCCCCTAGCCCCACTAACATCATCCCCAAGAAGTTCCAAAGGTGGTTGCTATGGGCAGCGGGCTGACCCTCGAAGCCAAGCGAAAAATACCCGCCGCCAAAGCCATAGGTGAGAACCAAGTTTACTAACAGCCCTCCGATGAAAAGGCCGATCACTGCCTTGAACAAATAGCTGTCCCTGACAAGGAATAGATCGCGCCAGCCCCCGACAAAGCACATCCTCGTTCGCTGGGCAAATACGCCCACCAACAGGCCTACTGCCAGCGAAATGATCAACGCCGCATGCATAGAGCCAGGACCAGAGGTACTGTAAGCGATAAAAACTGGCCTAATAATCGCCACAATGAGAAAGCCCAGCATTATCGCCGGCATTATCCAACCGGCTGCTGTTGACATCTTCGCCGAGCGCCCCAGAGTGAAGCCCCTCTTGAGCAGGAGAACACCGATCAAGGCACCGAATGCTGTGCCGGCAAGGCCGAGGATGGCATTGAGGTCGCCGCCGGCAAGCCTGAGGACGGCTCTCACCGGACAGCCCATGAACATCAATATCCCGATCATTACCAGCGCGCCCAACAAAAATCGGACTATCGGTGCGGAACCACCTCTAGCCCGAAACTCGCCGAAGGCGTAGGCAGCACCAAAGCTGCCCAAAACGAAGCCTATGATCTCAGGGCGGAGATATTGTACCGGCGCAGCGCTGTGCAGGCGCAGCGCCCCGGAGATATCTCTCAGGAAGCAGCCTACACATATTCCCATATTGGGTGGGTTTCCCCACCTCACCAGCAATGCCGCCAGGATACCTATCACCAACGCAAAGAGGGTGATCAATACGCCCGGCGTTAACAGTCGTGAAACACGCGTCAAAACGCCCTCCTTTCCTACTAGTTCCGCTAATCTTCAAGAGCCACGCCCTTAGCTGTTCCACGACTCACGTGCGGCGATTCATTGATCTCACCCCCCTTCTGTGTCAACTCTCTCTATTGAATTTAAGTATAGAACACAAAAACGACCGTCGTCAAATCTTGTTTATTCCTACACATTTCTACAGTAAGGCTCGTTGATCTCCTTCAGACGAATGAGTGACATGTCTTCATTGTCAGGCCTGTCTCCCGTCGAAGTAGGGGCGTTCAATTGAACGCCACTACTATGTCCTAGGTTTGAGAAGGAGTCCAGATGGATGTGCCTCTTGGGGGATCTGGGCGTGCCCCCCAGTAGTAAATTTCAGGGCGGGTGGGCGGATCACGATGACAGGGACGTTGTAAAGCACACATGATGGGTAGGGGTGTGACAATTTATATGAATAGGTACGCTTGTTTGACAGGTTTTGGGGGGTGTGCTAGATTGCGTTCGGAAATGGATGAGAATTTTCGTAGTCTCCCCAGTGTTGATAGGTTGCTCACCGATGGGCGCATTCAGCGTCTTGAGAAAGCCTATTCCCGCCCCTTTGTGCTGCGGGTAATACGGCAACACTTTGAAGAGGTACGTCTTCGCATTGCCCAGGGCGAACTTGCACCCACGTTTGACCAGATGGCAGAATCGGTCTGTGCACAGGTCCATACCATAGCAGAGCCCAGCCTGCGCCGCGTGATCAATGCTACTGGTGTCATTCTCCATACTAATTTGGGGAGGGCACCATTAAGCGAGGAGGCGACGGCTGCTATGGAGGAGTGTGCGGGCTATACCAATCTAGAAATTGATCTCGATAGCGGGAAGCGAGGCTCCCGTCAGGTTCACATCGAATCGCTACTGTGTCAATTAACCGGAGCTGAGGCTGCTCTGGTGGTAAACAATAACGCCTCTGCGGTTCTCCTGGCACTCAGCGCATTGGCTAAACGCAAGGAAGTAATTGTTTCCCGGGGTCAGGCGGTGGAGATCGGCGGCGGCTTCCGTATCCCCGATGTGATGCGGCAGAGCGGGGCTAAACTGATAGAGGTGGGCACCACTAACTGCACATATCTATTGGACTACGAAGAGGCAATCACTCCCCGCACTGCGGCCCTCCTTCGAGTCCACTCCAGCAACTTCGTAGTGATTGGCTTTACTCAGGCAGTTGCTCTTGAGGAGTTGACTCAACTCGGGGACCGCTATGACCTTCCAGTGCTTGATGACCTGGGCAGCGGCTGCCTCTTGGATACAACCAGATTCGGATTAGGCCCTGAGCCTATGCTTCAGCAGAGCATTGCGGCTGGGGCAGGGCTGGTCATGTCTTCTGCGGACAAGCTTCTGGGCGGACCCCAAGCGGGTATAATCGTGGGCCAACGTGCTCTTGTAGACAAGCTCCGAAGGCATCCCCTGGCTCGCGCGGTGCGCATCGACAAGGTAAGATTGGCCGGGTTGGCCGCTACCTTGCACCATTATCTCAAGGGTGAAGCGGAGGGCAAGATTCCGGTGTGGCGGATGATTTCGGCATCCCTGGAGGAAATAGAGGAGCGTGCCGAAAGATGGAGCCGATTGTTGGGCGATGCAGCGTCGGTTGTAGAAGGGGAATCGATGGTAGGGGGCGGCAGCCTCCCCGGAGGCACATTGGCTACCCGCTTGGTGGCTATCAAGGGCAGGGGCAAAGTGAACCAACTGGCTGACCAACTGCGCAGGGGGTTACCTCTGATCATCGGGCGTATTGAGAAAGACCTCTTGCTACTCGACCCTCGTACTATCCTCCCTGAAGAAGAAGAGGCCCTGCTGAGTCGCCTGCGAAATCTCAGATTCTCTTGACATTCTTAAATATGGCTGGAGTGTGCTCAGAGCTTCGGCTCAGAATGACAGTATAGATAGGCAGGTGGGTAGGCGAACAGTGATATGCCACTCAATTGAAAGACGAATAAACCAAGTTGACAAAAACATCGCTCTAGAGTTTGTTGCTCAAACCTGTTAGTGATAATCTCAATCGGCGGTCTCCACCTAACACCGCAAAGATAACCTGATTAATTTTGCAGCGATTTCTGCATCATAGGCTTTAATGACGTGATTCTTGTGTCTATCATCCTGCACCTGCTG
>JAUWRG010000091.1 GCA_030610655.1 Dehalococcoidia bacterium | reverse complement strand
ACCTGCTCTACTGTTTGTAGACTTTTATCGTTCATGATTAGCAGCATGTCCCAATCATAAACGAGCTGCCTTAGTCCTTCAGGCTTATCTTGTGTTAGAAATCGATACCCTCTCCAGGCTCATCTTGTGTTGGAAGAGACTAACACTTGACAACATTAAAAAAACCCACTATAATATCTACCTTAAGTGAACATGACTAGTTCCTCGAAGTTATAGTGTAGATATTTCCTCAGAAGGATTCCCTTCTTTCTAATAGAGTCCCGGTATAAGTCTCCATGTTTCTCACGTAAGGAACCTGAAGGTTGGTCAAGTATATTTTTGTAACTGGTGGTGTAGTTAGCTCGGTAGGGAAGGGTATCACTGCCGCATCCATAGGGAAGGTTCTGAAGAGTCGTAATATCTCTGTCACCATCCAGAAGCTAGACCCTTACATCAATGTCGATCCAGGTACGATGTCTCCTTATCAGCATGGCGAGGTCTACGTCACCCAGGATGGTGCTGAAACTGACCTCGACCTGGGTCATTACGAACGCTTCATCGATACCGACCTTACCACTGCCTCCAGTGTGACCACCGGGCAGATTTATAGTTCCATCATCGCTCAAGAGCGGCAAGGTGTGTTCCTTGGTGGCACCATCCAAGTGGTGCCTCATGTCACCAATGAGATAAAGCGTCGTTTTAGGGAGGTAGCTGAGCAATCGAAAGCCAATGTGGTTATTGTCGAGGTGGGAGGTACTGTGGGCGACATAGAGGGGCTTCCATTTCTGGAGGCCATCCGTCAGATGAGAAGTGATATGGGGAGGGAGAATATCCTCTATGTTCATGTCACCCTTCTCCCCTATCTTTCATCTACGGGAGAGCTGAAGACCAAGCCCACCCAGCACAGCGTTAATGAACTGCGGCGCATCGGTATCCAGCCGGATATTATCGTGTGCCGAAGCGACTATCCGATCACCGAAGACATCAGGGACAAGATCGCCCTTTTCTGCGATGTCGATCGGCGCGCTGTTCTTCCTCTGCCTACCCTGCCCATCATCTACGAGACCCCACTCGTTCTTGAGGAAGCGGGACTGGGGGAGCTTATCTTGGAGATGCTTGATTTACCCCAGCGAAGTGGTGATCTTCGTGAATGGCGACACCTTGTGGAGCAGATGAAAGAGCCCACGGAACCGCTCCATATTGCAATTGTGGGCAAATATGTGGAGCTACACGATGCCTACATCTCGGTGCGCGAGGCGCTTCGCCACGCCGCAGTCTATCACAACCGAGACGTAGACATCCATTGGATTCAGTCCGAGGATTTGGAGCGTGATGGGGATAGTTTGCTTCGCTCTGTTCAAGGAATTGTTGTCCCCGGCGGCTTCGGCGTCCGAGGCATTGAGGGGATGATCATTGCTGCTAGATATGCCCGGGAGAACGAAATCCCATATCTGGGGCTATGTTTGGGAATGCAGGTTATGGTTATTGAGTATGCTCGGCATGTGCTGAACTCCCCTCAACCCAATTCCACCGAGTTTGATGAGGGGACCCCCTACCCTGTGATCGACCTGCTTCCGGAGCAGCGCCAGTTGCAGGAGAAAGGGGGAACGATGCGGTTGGGCGGTTACCCCTGCCACCTGGTTAAAGGGTCAAGGGCCGCTTCAGCCTACAGGGAGGATGTGGTCTATGAGCGCCATCGCCACCGTTTCGAGTTTAATAACGATTTTCGGGAGACGTTAGAAAGGGCAGGAATGATTTTCAGCGGTCTGTCTCCAGATGGGAGGTTGGTAGAGATCAGCGAGGTTCGAGACCATCCATTTATGGTAGGCACTCAGTTTCACCCTGAATTCCACTCGCGCCCTAACCGCCCTCACCCCATTTTTCGCGATTTCATCGAGGTAGCCAAGGAAGCGCTGCTGGAGGGGGATCAGCGTCCGTTGCCATTATGACGGCTAATTACACAACCATGGTGAGTTTTACCTTCGCCCCAACGCTCATTTTCAACAGATGAATCCATGCTAGGATGATGTGGTGATTCCGAACAAAACTGAGAGGTCTTAGATGCGCATATTCCTTGACACGGCAAACATAGAGCACATCCGGCATGCTGCCAGGCTGGGCATAATAAGTGGGGTGACCACAAATCCTAGCTTGGTTGCCAGGGAAAAGTCAGTCGACTTCAAGGCGGCAGTCCTTGAGATCTGCGCCCTGGGTTTCGAACACGTCTCAGTAGAGGCGCTAAGCTTGGATGCTCAGGGCATGATTGAGGAGGCGCGGCACATATCGTCCTGGGCCCCCAATATCACGGTCAAGATTCCAGTGTCGGAGGCTGGGCTTGAGGCGATCTCCGTTGTGTCGCGAGAGAAGATAAAGACCAATTTCACCCTTTGCTTCTCGGCAAATCAGGCCCTCCTGGGCGCCATTGTTGGAGCAACTTATGTCAGCCCCTTCGTGGGGCGACTCGATGATATTAGTCATCAGGGGATGCAAGTGGTTGAAGATGCAGTAGAGATATTCAATAAATATGATCTGCACACTCAGGTGATTGCTGCCAGCATTCGCCACCCACTTCACGTGATCGCTGCTGCCAAGGCAGGGGCTCACATCGCCACTGTCCCTTACAGCGTGCTGATGCAAATGATTCGCCATCCTCTCACCGATATCGGCATTGCGCGTTTTGCAGATGACTGGAGAGAGGTGAAGAAAAAATGACCATGAATATCGTGGAACTGGAAACAAAGAGTCGTGATGAATTGCTGGATATGGCCAAAGGTTACGGCATCTCCGGCTGTACCACGCTGAAAAAGCAAGACCTAGTGTTGCGGCTTCTTCAGGCGAATGCTGAACTTCAAGGGAATATGTTTGGTGGTGGCGTACTGGAGACCATGGATGATGGCTTCGGCTTCTTGCGTCAAGACAACTTCAAACCAGGGGCTAACGATGTCTACGTTTCTCAGTCCCAGATTCGCCGCTTCGGACTCAGAACTGGTGACATGATTACCGGCCAGGTGAGGCTGCCAAAGAACGGGGAAAGATACTTCAGCCTTTTGCGCATCGAGGCAGTAAACAGCATCGACCCTGAGCAAGCCAAGGGCCGTCCCCATTTTAATTCCCTTACCCCCATCTATCCCAACAGCCGCATCAAGCTGGAGACGACCCCTTCCAATCTTTCTACTCGCCTGATGGACATGATCGCACCTGTTGGCAAAGGGCAGAGAGGGCTCATTGTATCCCCCCCCAAGGCGGGTAAGACAATGTTGCTCAAGAACATCGCCAATGGCACTACCACGAACCACAGCGATGTCCATGTCATGGTCTGCCTCATCGGGGAGCGCCCCGAGGAGGTTACCGATATAAAGCGCTCAGTTAAAGGCGAGGTCGTCAGCTCCACCTTCGATGAACCGGTGGAGAACCACGCCAAGGTCGCCGAGCTAGCGCTGGAGAGGGCAAAGCGCCTGGTGGAGTCTGGGAGGGATGTGATGATCCTCCTCGATGGCATCACACGCCTCAGCCGCGCCTACAACCTGGCCTTGCCCCCTAGCGGTCGAACACTCTCTGGAGGCATCGACTCTGTCGCCCTCTACCCTCCGAAGCGCTTCTTTGGCGCTGCCAGAAACATCGAAGAGGGGGGCTCGCTCACCATCATTGCCACCTGCCTTATCGATACGGGCAGCCGCATGGATGATCTCATATACGAGGAATTTAAAGGAACCGGGAATATGGAACTTCATCTTTGCCGCAGGCTTTTGGAACGCAGGATCTTCCCCGCCATGAACATCCAGCGTAGCGGCACCCGTCACGAGGAGCTACTTATGGATGAGGCCAC
>JAUWRG010000045.1 GCA_030610655.1 Dehalococcoidia bacterium | reverse complement strand
TTGGAGCTTTTTACCCACAGCTCGCTGATGCTGGCAAGGGGGCGGAACCTGGACATCATCAGCCAGGCGGAGACCATCTCAAGCTTCCTTCCCTTGAGAGAAGACCTGTGGCGGTCAAGCCTCGCCTTCTATGCTGCCGAGCTAGTGCATCAATTCACCGCAGAACGCATGGAGAACTACCCTGTCTACAAGCTGTTGCTTGATACCCTGCATCGTCTGTGCGACACCGAGGATGGGGAACTGACCCTTCGCTACTTCGAACTCAATCTCCTAACCCATCTCGGCTACAAACCAGAGCTTTACCACTGTCAGGGCTGCAACTCAGCCCTTGAGCCGATCACCAATTTCTTCAGCGCTAGCTCAGGAGGGGTGTTTTGCCCTCAGTGTAAGGCAAAGGAGCCACTGGCGAAGCCGTTCTCCCTCAATGCCATTAAGGTGATGCGCTTTCTGCAGGAGAGCGACTACGCCAAGGCCAGCCGGTTGAAACTGGACTCTGAGCTGTCGAGGGAGTTGGAGGGTCTGATGCGCCAGTACATCAGATACCTTCTGGAGCGAGAGATGAAGACAGTGGCATGGCTGGATAGCCTGAGGCGGGAGCGCTAACTAGGTACGCCGCTCGACGATATAGTCCGCCAGATCGAGGAGGGAGCGATGAGCGGCGTTCTCCGGCAGCCACTCCAGGGCGCGACAGGCTTGGGCGGTGAAGCCAGCAGCAATACTGTAGCACTCTTGCACAGCAAACGAGTTACGGACCATCTCGATAAATCGCTGTACCTCTTCTCGATCCCCCTTTTTCTCAAATACTGCCTTTAGCGGGTTATCTCCTGGGTAGCTCTCGATGAAAAGGATTGCCGGCAGGGTGATCGTTCCCTGAAGCAGGTCACATCCCGTAGGCTTTCCCATTTTCTTCTCATCACCGATGTAGTCAAGGATGTCATCAATAATTTGGAAAGCCATGCCTAGTTCACGTCCGTAGTTCCTCAGGGCTTCCACCGCTTCCTCAGGCGCTTCGCTCAGAATCGCCCCTGACTCGGAGGCGGTGGAAAAGAGGGCAGCAGTTTTACTCTTGATCTGCTCAAAGTAGTCCTGCTGATTTCGCGTCCAGTCATAGATGCCGGCGAATTCCTTCAACTGCCCGCTGCATATCTCCATTATGGTTCGGGTAAATAGTCTCGTCGCCCTGAGGTTTCCTGTACTGGCAACCAAGTCACCTGAGCCGGCAAAAAGGTAGTCTCCCAGGAGCAAGGCAACACTTTCCCCCCAGTCTTTGTGCACCGATGGCTTACCCCGCCGCACCAGAGATTTATCGATAGAATCATCATGCACTAGGGTGGCATTATGGAAAACCTCGATAGCGGTGGCCATAGGAATTAATTTCTCTAGGTCATAGCGATAGAACTTGGCAGCGAGAAGTACAAGTGCCGGGCGGATGCGCTTGCCACCACCCTCAAGGACATAGCGTAGTAACTCTGCCAGCAAAGGATAGTTGTCTGCCATGCAAAACGCCTTTATGCTCTCCTCTACCTTGGTCAGGTCTTCTTGGATTGGTTCATAGATGGAAGCGATTGTCAAAGGTCTCCTTTCAAGTGACTGGCCAGCCGAAAAAGCTGGATAGCATTATTGGCAGTTTGCTCAGCTATCAGGTCGCCTGGCAATCTCCTTATTTGGCCGATCTTCTCAACGACAAAAGACAGGTATGATGGCTCATTCCTTTTGCCGCGGTAGGGATGAGGGGCAAGATAAGGGCAATCGGTCTCGACAACAAGCTTTTCCAACGGTATGTCGCGGGCAATCTCCACCGCATGAGAGTTGCGGTATGTAACAGGCCCAGCGATAGAGATGAGGAAGCCCATCTCAATATACCTCCCAGCCAGCTCCATATCGCCGCTGAAGCAATGGAGAACTCCCAAAGGCTTGTCTTGTTCTGAGCCTCCTGCCCAGTCGGTGAGGATGCTGAGCACCTCCTGTTGGGCCTCGCGGCAGTGAATAATCACCGGCAAGCCGAGCTTCTCCGCCAGTTCTAGCTGCCTTTTGAAGGCTTTGATCTGGGTATCTCTTGGCGATAGATTCCTGTAGAAGTCCAGGCCAATCTCTCCGATGGCCACCACTTTAGGCTACTGAGTAAGCTCGGACAATCTTTCAAGGTCTCCGTTTATCATCCTGGAGGCATTGTGAGGGTGAAAGCCAACGGCGGCATAAACCTCACCGTACTGCTGTGTAATCCCTATCGCCATCTTGCTTGATTTGAGGTCACTACCCACATCGACCACAAAGCTAACCCCTGCCTCTCTGGCCCTATCCATCACCTTGTCGCGATCCCTATCGAAGCGAGGCGCACCGATATGGGCATGTGAATCAACCAGCACGGGCGCTCTCCAGCTTCGCAGTCTCCTCAGCCACCACGCTGTCATCCAGTTTGGTGAACAGGGGCTCGGGAGGGGCTAGCTTTTGTCCAGGAGGCAACCTGGTTATCGACCACCCGCTATCTTGCAACGCGCCGTTGAATCCGAGGAGGCGGTGCAGTTTCTCGGAGCTAAAAGGCAAGAAAGGATATAGAATCGTTTTCAGGCAGGAGATCACCGACAGGGCAACGTATAAACTAGTGGCAGCGTCCTCCCGTTTCTCCTTGATCCTTTTCCACGGGGCTTTATCATCAAGATAGCGATTTACCTCTTGCGCCAGGGCCATCGCCGTCCTGATCGCCTCCCTGAAATGACATTCGTAGAGCGAGCTGCCAACAGTATTGAGGGCATCATCTGCCTTCTTGAGAAGCACCTTGCTCTCTTCGTCCAATTGATTCGGCTGTGGCACTGAGCCATCGAAGCTGCGATAAGTGAAGGTGAGCACCCGGTGAACCAGGTTCCCATAGGTAGCCACCAGCTCGTCGTTATTGCGGCGCACAAACTCTCGCCACGAGAAATCGGTGTCCCCACCTTCGGGCATACTTATTGAGAGGAAGTAGCGCAGCGGGTCGGGGTCGTAGCGCTCCAGATAGTCTGGGAGCCAGATAGCCCAGTTACGACTGGTGGAAAGCTGCCTCCCCTCCAGGGTCAGAAACTCGTTGGCAGGCACATCGTAAGGCAGGTTGAGACCGTCGCTGCCCATGAGCATCGCTGGCCAGATAATGGTATGGAAAGGGATATTGTCCTTGCCTATGAAGTAATAGGACTTGGCGTCGCCCTGCCAGAAATCAAGCCATCTCTCCTCATCACCGCTGCGCACCGCCCACTCCTTGCTTGCTGAGAGGTAGCCGACCACCGCCTCAAACCAAACATAGATTCGCTTGCTCTCAAAGCCAGGCAGGGGGACCGGGATACCCCATTCGATATCCCTGGTAATTGCCCGGTCCTTAAGTCCCTCAGTCAAGAAGCTGATAGTGAAGTTTAATACATTCTGTCTCCAGTGAGTATGCCCCCTGACCCACTCGAGGAGCTGGTCGTTGAAGGCGGTGAGGCGCAAAAAGAAGTGTTCCGACTCCTTGACCTCAGGAACGGAGGAGCACATTCGGCAATTGGGATTGACGAGCTCCTCTGGATTGAGGGGCTTGCCGCAGTTATCACACTGGTCACCCCTTGTCCCTTCGAAGCCGCAATAGGGGCATGTGCCCTCCACATATCGGTCGGGCAGGAATCGCTTGCAAGTGGGGCAGTAGAGAAGCGCCATAGTGTCCTTGTAGACATAGCCCTTATCCTTCAGCGTTAGAAATAAGTCCTGGACTACCTTATGGTGGTTTGGCGTGTCGGTGGTGGTGAACAAGTCAAAGGAGATGCCAAATCTCTGCCACGAATCGAGGAATTCCTCGTGATAGTAGTCAGCGACCTCTTTCGGGGGCCTGCCCTCCTGCTCGGCGCGCACGGTTATTGGGGTGCCATGTTGATCAGAGCCCGAGACCATCAGGACCTGATTGCCCCTGAGGCGATGATAGCGCGCAAAGATGTCCGCCGGCAAATAAGCACCAGCGATTTGGCCCAAGTGAAGGGAGCCATTAGCATAGGGCCAGGCCACAGCAATTAGAATCCTCTCACTCACAACTAGCCTTCCTAGATTGTCCGAAAATCACGGGTTGGTTGGAGCCCTTCAGTTGAAGGGCTCCAACCACGCCTTTAACATATGCTCAAGGCTACCCTATTTTACTACGTTTTTGAACACCATGCTACCTACAGTATTAGTTTATTCTATCACAGTCATCGGCACGAGCACAAAGCTAACTTAACTGTAACCAGAGCTTATATAGCTCCCTTTTGGGCACACCGCTAGCTTTCGCTACTTGGGCGACTGCCTCCTTGGCGGAAAGACCTTCTTCATATAGGCGGCGTAGCTCTTCTTCGATGGGTGCGTCAAGCGCCTTTTCCCCTTTCGGCTTCCCCTCAATAACCAGGGTAAATTCCCCTATTGGTTCCTGAAAATGCTCCATTGACTCGCTAACCGTCCCACGGAAAACCTCCTCGTGCACTTTTGTCAGTTCCCGGCAGACGGCAATCCTGCGTTCCCCTAAGACATCCAGGATATCCTTCAAGGTGGCCGTGAGGCGATGAGGCGCTTCAAAAGCGATGATGGTCCTCTCCTCCTCAGAGGCCTGCTCCAAAAGGCGGCGACGCTTCCCCTTTCTGCGAGGGAGAAAACCAAGGTAGACGAATTGGTCTGCAGGCAATCCGGATACGGCGAGTGCAGTGACCACAGCGGAAGGGCCGGGTATGGGAACAATGTCGATGCCGCTCTGGGCTGCCGCAACCACCAATTCGTAGCCGGGGTCGCTTATGCCGGGCATCCCAGCCTCAGAAACCAGAGCTAGATCCTCAGAGTTGAGGTGATTTAACAGGTAGTGGAGCTTAATATCTTTATTATGTTCGTGATAGCTGGTAAGGCGAGTTTTGATGCCGTAGTTATTGAGAAGCCGCCTCGTCTTTCTGGTATCCTCAGCAGCTATGAGCGTAACCTCACTGAGGGTGCGCAGCGCACGGATGGATATATCCTCCAGGTTGCCTATGGGCGTGGCTACAACATAAAGGGTGGGCATCGTTCCTCCGAGGCAGCATTATATCTCACCACCATCACATCGTCCACCATCACATCGTCCACCATCTCACCCTCACCCATCGACAAGCTGAGGGCAGGCTTGAAAATCCGTTCGTAGTTAGCCACCACCGTTCGTGGTGAGCTTGTCGAACCATGAACGGCACCTTCAGTCAACTCAGGACAGGCCCTTCGACAGGCTCAGGGTGAACGGAGTACATGCAGTCCCTCTGACGGGGTTCTAGGGGTGTCCCCTAGTTATATATTAATTCCCCCTCTCCTTGAGGAGAGTCCTTCAGCGGAAGGAAGGCGGTAAGGTGAAAAATGCTTGTATGTCACTAGTGGCGTGGCTAGAGAGAAGAAAAGGGGAGTCCAGAGGGGCCTCCCTCTGACGGGGTTCTAGGGGTGTCCCCTAATCATATATTAATTCCCCCTTTCCTTGAGGAGAGAGGGTAAGGGGGTAAGGTGAACAAAGATCATAAAGGGCATGTTGACAGGCTTTGAAAGACTGATATAGAATTGTGATTGAGATTCATAGATTAGGAGGGTGGTGCTAAATTGGCAAATCAATTGGGCAAAAGATACTTCTGTGAAAAGTGTGGTTCCGAATTCATTGTCACCAAGGGAGGCGATGGCGCCATCGTTTGCTGTGGTCAGCCGATGACCCTTAAGCAGTAAGCATATCAGCCACCGATAGTTCGAAAAAGGAGGGATGTGGAATGCCCAATCAACTGGGAAAGAGGTTTAAGTGCGAGGTATGCGGCACTGAGGTGCTGTGTACAAAAGCCGGTGATGGTACAGTCATGTGCTGCGATAAGGAGATGACCCTTCAGCAGCCCAGACCGCTGCCTTCTTCAGATTAGGGACAGGGTCAAGAACCAGGTTAAGACCCATATTTAAGTGAATTACTTAGGAGATCGTGTACCTCGCTTCTCATAGCGAGGTGCTTTTTTATTCTTAGCCACTCAGGTAGGAAACGCCTCCATATCATTTCATCGCCAGCCACTCTCAGGGCGAACGGAAGAAATACTCCCTCCCCTAGAAGGAGAGAGAGGGGGGGAATCTTACCTTCACCTTCTCCCTTCAAGGGAGAGGGAACAGAAAAGGGAAGTGCAGAGAGGGCTTCTCCTCTGCCGGGGTCCTGGGGGTGTACCCTCCACTTGTCATTGCGAGGAGCGGTAGGCGACGAAGCAATCTCGGCGAGGCGAATAGTAACCGTGAGATTGCTTCCCCTTCACTTTGTGAAGGGTCGCAATGACAATAAGGCTTGGCTTAGGGCATGGGCCTACAATGACGGGGACAATAAGGAGGTCGTAAATTGCAATGACCACCCGGATGGGTACCACGAGTTGACTAGTGAAAACCCAAGGCATAAACTAAAGCGGTGAGAGCTAGGGGACAAAAAAAGAAGTAGAAGGGGGGATTACTATCATGGACTGGGGAATGGAAAACCGCATGTCACGACTGATCCAGTCGGACGGCCGCTGTCTGTTTCTGCCAATTGACCACGGATATTTTCAGGGGCCCACTAGAAAATTAGAGAAGCCGGGGGAGACTATTGAGCCGCTTCTCCCGTACTGTGATGCCCTTTTTGTAACCAGAGGGGTATTGCGTTCGGCGCTGGACCCGAACAACGCTAAACCGATCATTCTCAGGGTTTCTGGCGGCACCAGTATGGTGGGTGCCGACCTTGCCAATGAAGGGATAACCACCTCTATGGAAGAAGCTATCCGCCTTAATGTGTCCGCTGTGGGCATCTCTATATTCGTTGGCACTGATTACGAGCATGACTCGCTGCTGAACCTGGCAAAGCTGGTTGATGAGGGTGAAAAGTATGGTATTCCAGTGATGGCAGTAACCGCTGTCGGCAAAGAGATGGAGAAGCGTGACGCCCGCTACCTTAGTTTGTGCTCTCGTATCGCCGCCGAGCTGGGGGCGCGCGTGGTGAAGACCTACTGGTGTGAAGAATTTGACAAGGTCACCGAGGGTTGTCCGGTGCCTGTGGTTATGGCCGGTGGGCCTAGAGTTGACACAGAGCTTGAGGTGTTCGAGTTTGTTCACGATGGCATTCAGAAAGGTGCTGTAGGCGTGAACCTGGGGAGGAACGTCTGGCAAAACGAATTCCCCGTGGCTGCTATCAAAGCCCTACGTGCTGTCATCCACGAAAACGCTACCCCTCAACAGGCCCAGGAGATATACGACAGCGTAAAGAGCGGCAAACAAGAGTAGCAGCCAGATTGGACGAACCGGTGGTTCATATATATGGATGTTGGCCGATATTCTGAGGGGACATAGAACATGATTCGTGACTTGTGTGATGGTTTTGCCGAACGATATGACCTGTTCTTTGGCAGGTTCGACGAGCACGACACCGTAGTCGTCGAGTTCTTTGGCAGACTCTTTGCCGAGAACCAGGTTAATAGCGTGCTGGACTGTGCCTGCGGAACAGGGCATGATCTCCACCTAGCGGTCAACAGGAACGACTGCTCAAGGGTGTTCGTAATTGACTATTTTGGGCGGGGAGCGTGGTATAATGTCCTTGGACATCTTTCACAGCGAAAGACGCCATGATTTCAAGGTCTGGAGTATCGATTACGCCAATATTTTGCTGAGGGAGACCAGGATAGGCTGCTGAAGGCATCTGGCTTCAGGGCAGGAGAGTTCTATGGAAGTTATCGTTTCGAGCCATATGATAAGGAGGCAAGTGACCGCTTGATAGCGGTTGCACACAAATGATGTATGGAATAGCACACCGGTTGAGACCATATATGCGTCCACGAAAAACAAACGTGAGGATACGCCATGCCAGTTGACATCTCGGACTACATAGACGTGAAACAGCGAGCGTTGGAGCTTGGGTGCAACGTGCCCACGGAGCTTGCCATCTTGCCCCGGAATTTCGATGTAGCCAAGTCCAAAGACGAGCTAGTTCACCAGAACCCCGTTCCTACTATCAGAGTCCTGTGGCGGAAAGCTGGGTTATCTGAGACAAGAATTGAAAAGCAGGGGGACAGGTTCCCCTATATAAAAGAGAAGGAATTCGGAGGGTGGCTTGGGCCTATCATATTTGTCGGCTCCTCGCTGTTGAAACAAAACCCGGGCGCTGTTTCCCTTGCCCTTGAGGTTATCTCAACCCATCTTGCTGGTTGGTACGCGGTCATTAGCGGCGAGCAAAAGGTCAAACTGGACATAGTGGTGGAACAAGCGGAGAGGGGCGGATATAAGCGCATCGAGTATGAGGGGGACGTCGAGGGATTGAAAGAGTTGCCGCCAATGGCAATCAAGCTCGGTGGCGGGTGATAAGCCTGAGCTCTCTACTAGAAATCGAGGCGCTGTGAGGGGTGGGCACTGCAAGATGATAGACTACGATAAGATTACGGCGGCAGACGACGGTGTAACGAGAGAAGGACGATGCTTGATTCTCAGTTGACGTCGCAACACAGCGTTGACAACCCTGAGGTCACCTTCGTGTGGTTGAACCCCTATTGGTCGAAGGCACTGTGAACAAGACGCTTATTTGTGCAACCTGGTTTTCGAGGACCAGCAAACCGAGAATCCTTGTGTTGGGTCCATCCCCAGTTGACAATGAGAATGCGGGAGACGTGCCTGTCCCTACCCTTTCCTGGACGTTTTTATAGCATTATAAGTATACTCATCATGGCCGTTGACCAGATGATATCCATCGGCAAGTGAATCGAGCAGGTAGAATCAAATAAGAGGTCAGCGTTTGCGGGGAACTCCTCATCACTCTTCCACAGAAGCAACACCACAGGAACTCTAGGGAAAGGATACAATCTAAAAGAAGCATCCCCATAATTAAGTTGTTCACCGCTAAATTTCACGCCTCTCTGGAGAAACCCCTGAACGTCACTGCCATACCTTTTAGCAATCTCTTCGAGCGGGAGTATGTGTGAGCCCCTCTCGAACATCAGTCCACCGATCATATGGCTCGGGTTTACCAGATTCCCAGAGAGGGGTACATCCTTGGATTGAATGAGATACCACAGGATCGAGAGTCTGGAATAATAATGGAGCTCATTTAGTAATAAGTCAGCCGCCAAGGAATTGCCCCGAATTTGTCTATCTTTCGGAGAAACAGAGATCTCTTCGTTGAACAGGGGCAGAACATATCTGCCAAACAACTCATCATAAACTGCTTTCGCTCTGTGGCCTACATCCTGTGGAGAAAGTTCGCAGAGAATATCCCAAGCCCTTTCTTCACCTTCAAGCCAGTCTCGCCCTTCGCCGACTAACATGGGTCTACTTTACTTGAAGTTGACTAGCTTCTTCAAGCTGATGGGTATTCTTTGATTCGCATCCAACCCACTGCCGCCAAACTGACAATTTCCCGATCCATATGCACTTGAAGTAACACTCCTGACAGCCTGGCAGTAGTTGTTGACTCCACAGAACTACACTATACAATCCGTCAGATTGTTTGACTTCACTTCTACCCGTCTGCATACTCTACCGGAACTCGGTGCAGCTTGACACAAGCCCTTAAGTAGTTCATGCTATCTGTAACAAACTTATCGCCAAGTTGCCCATGATGCACACTTCCTGCCAAAGTGCCAAAGAATGCCAGTAGTAAGGAGCTAAACCATGAAGTGCCCACGTTGCCAAGGTGAGCTGATTACGGAGCAGTACAAGGGGATCGAGGTTGATCGATGCGCTAAGTGTAAGGGTATGTGGCTAGATTATGGAGAGCTGGATCAGTTAGAGGACATCGTTTTGGACGAAGATGAGATAAAGGGTAGCTTGATGTTCCGCTCCATGCGGGGAGATCTCCTGTGTCCTAAGTGCCAGCGACCAATGCAGTTCTTCAACTACCGTGCCTACGATCTGGAATTGGACTTCTGCGATCAAGGGCATGGAGTATGGCTAGATGCAGGTGAGGAGAAGCGAGTACTGGAGTTAATGGCGCGGCGGATCAAAGACCTAAAGCGTAAGGAAAGCGCCGAGGCTGAGTGGGCTGGATTCGTTAGAAAACTGAAATCCAAGTCCTTCTCTAAGAAGGTCAAAGGGCTATTTGGGAAATAGGTCAGCAAACGTAGTAGCTAGATCGTTGGTGGTGTCGACCAGAGACCAAGGGTGCCGGTGGCAAGAACGCGCTTGAACTCTCTTCCACCTCTTCTGAAGTAGGCCCCCAGCATCTAGGCAGATCCTGCTTCTTTGAAGTTGGCTCTGCGCAATATTAGGTGCTCTATTCACTCAGCACTTTAGCCAATGCCCTCGCAACCCGCAGGGTCGTCTTGCCTTGGGTCGTTACGGCTACCTTATCGGCCAGCGACGGACTATATGAAAGGACTTCCTCCTTCGTGGCGTTGTGCCACACCGGAAGTATGACCTTGTGACCTTCGATTTCCCGAGCTGTGAGCGCATTGAGCTCATACTCCGGCCAGTTCTTCGCAAAAAAAGCCTTAGAAAGGACGACAATTCCGTAGCACGAGTTTACCAAACCCCTATCTATGGACTGTCGAAGACTATCACCAACCTTTAGCTCGAATTCGTCAAACCAGATGTGGAATCCCATCTTTCCTAAGGCTCGTGCAAGTGGACGTACAAGCGACGCCTTGTCTTCGGACGCGTGCGAAATGAAAGCATCGTACCCAACATCCTCCGGAGCGACTTCCGATTGCTCGAAATCACGTGCGCTGAGGCGTAGCATCAGTCCCGTATGCATAGAAAACACCTCATCTGCCGTTCGAAACCGGGACTTAGCGTAGAGGTTCATAGGGGTAAATCCACCAACGACCCACCATTCAGGTTCGTCTTTATCTGTGGTCTTTACGGACAAGACAACGTCTTCCCGACCCAACAAGTAGAACCGCTCGTTAAAGGTTATACTAGTTACCTCTGTGTTACCTTCGAGTTCAACGTATTCCTTTGCTCGTTTCAAGAGTTGTTTGACTTTCAATGCCATGATTTTGCCCTACGTCTTGACCGCCTTTTCCCAACTGGCGGTGAGAACTCGCAAGAAGTCGCCGTCTTGCACTGCCTCCCGAATCTCCTTACCGGTCATAGGTATTACGAGCACCTGTTCTCTACTACCTCTGAGCAACTCCTTAGTTACTGTACTTCTGAACCCGTTCCATGAGATCAGAAAGCCCAGTGAGCATCTGCCACTGCGGTTCGCGATTTTTTGCTTGAATAAGACGAACTCATTCTTGCCGCACTTTCCGCTCCAGTTCTTACATTCGGCCAAGAGAATGGCGGACTCTCGTCGAAAACGTGGGTCCGGGTTGTCGTTCAACACGGAGATGTCGATCTCCTCGGTGGCCGTCCTAATGCGACTGGTAACTGCGAAACCCGGAACCGATTCAAACAATCGTGCAACCAGTTCCTCAAGAGACCGACCTCGTTGATCTGTTGAAGATGCCTTTTCGACGGCATCCATGAGTGTATTCAGGTCTCCTGAGCCCCATCCCGATAGTCGGCCAGCGATTGCTGCTAACTGCTTGCCTACCTGGTCAGCTGCGTTCTCTGCTGTCCCCTCTAACTCGCCACAGATTCTTCGGATATGACGATAGTCTCTGGAGAGGTTTGTTTCATTGCAACTGATCGAGAAAGAAAGTTGGATGTATGCTCCGTCGTCGTCATAGTGTGTTAATTCGACATCGCCGTGGTCTCGTGCGCGAACTTCCACAGCTCGGCGGACTAGATCGAGATAGTGCTCCAAGCCAATCGGTGCGTACCAGTACTTCCGTGTCCAAATATACTCCGCCTCTCCATGAATGTGGTCACCATGCTTGAACAGAAAACCCTCCCAATCGAGATGGATAATGTTACCCTTCGTGTGACCGACCTGGATACGGACGTCATCTGGCACATCGGCAGCGGTTAATTGGCGAAGGACGCTTCTAGGAAGTACTGTCGGCTCGTCAGTACCCGAAGCCTCTTGAAGAATCGCCTTTGCTTTTGCAGCATCCATCTATCCAAACTCCATTAATTCGGCTTCCCTTTTTGAAATAAAGTTCCCATTGAGGATGTAACTTTCTGTCCTCCTGCGAAGCAATTCGTCTTCGATTCTGCCAATTCTACCATCACATCCATTACGGTGCAAGCAATATCTCTTTAGAGTAGAGCATAGTCTAACCGCATAGTAGCCGAGAGCAACAAAGTAGCGTAATGTGGTACTTCTTCTCCAGGATCAAATCGCTTTCCATAATTTCATTTAAATCAGCCTCCGGCTAGGTTAACCCAACACTTCCAATTTGGGCGGTTTCGGCATCTTCTTGTGCTATAATTGGACTATGGCTACCAAACGTAAAGCGGAATCTGAATTATATGAGCCTGTCAAAGAGTTTCTACACTCGAGGTTCTCAGCGAAATTCGGCAATTGCCATTTGGAGTTAACTGCCAGCGGACGTTTTGGAGAGACCCTTAAAAAGGCTGTGCGCCATGAGACTCTTCGCCATTGGCTCAGAATGACACAGCATTACAGTATTTCTATTTTGATACCAAACCTTAACGAGTGGCTGCCTAGCACGAATCATGAAAATATGCTGGGCTGGATACCGTTTGTCGTGGGCCCTTCGGCTCCGTTCAAGAAAGGCTTGCAAATCCGTTCGTGGTGAGCTTGTCGAACCATGAACGGCATTTCAATTAAAAGATGAACGAATTGAATCTATTCTCAGGTTGTAATTATAATGCGTAGCCTACCCCCACAGACAGGACAGGCCCTTCGACAAGCTCAGGGCTAACGGAATGATCAATGAGACGTACTTAGGAAAACACCGTTCGTGGTGAGCTTGTCGAACCATGAACGGTCCTTCGACAAGTTCAGGGCGGATGGTAATAAAAGGGCATTGGGAGTGATTATCCCTCAAACAGGTTACTGCTAAAAATTAGAGAAAAAGGATAAAATAAGGACAATAGAAAATATGTAGCGTTGTAATGCGCGACTGGAGGAGGTGCCAACCATGCCCAAGACACGTAAAACATGGCGGGAAAAGCTGGAGGTAGAGCGAGAAGCCAAGGTGGTCGATGACCCGCGGGGACGGGGGAAGATGCTCATCCCCAGGCCCCTCGATGTCGATGCCCTCATGCGCCAGATCGAGAAAGGAAAGCTTGTTACCGTAGAGCAGATAAGGGGGCGACTGGCAAATGATTCTCATGCCGATTTAACCTGCCCGTTGACCACGGGCATTTTTATTCGGATTGCGGCCGAGGCGGCGGAGGAAGATTTGGGAAGAGGTGCAAAGGAGATAACGCCTTATTGGCGGGTGATCAAGAAGGACGGTAGCCTGAACGAAAAACTCCCCGGGGGCACGGAGGCGCAAGCGGCGCGCTTGAAGGATGAGGGGCACAGCATCGAGCCGGGAAAAGGGAAGAAGGCGCCCAGGGTAAGAGAGTTCGAAAAGTCCCTGCAGGAGCTGTGACTAGGAAGGGTGAGGAAATTCTCGCCCATCTCAATTGGACGAGTTTTGCGTTTCTCCATAACTGGCGTTAACTGAGATTCCCTGCTCCGTAGTCTATGTAGGGAGGTGGTGCCTATGCCTAATCAAAACTGGCTTTTTCGCCTGCGGGCGATAGAGAGGTTGGTTCTTTCTACTTCATAAGCCCAGTAGTTTCAATAAAGAAAGGGGGTACGATGAAAGTAATACAGCGAGGGATCATGAAAGTCGTTCCCTGCAAGATGGCAGAGGCGATGGAGCTCAACCAAAAGCACATGGCTATCACCAGTCGCATGGGGATGCCGGTCAGTGCCATGAGGAGTTGCCGCCCCTTTATTGGAGGCGAATATATGCATACCCTCATTTTTGAGGTCGAGTGAGATAGCTTGGCCGCAATGGAGGCCTTTTTTGATAAGATGATGGCAGACCCAGAGATGCTGGCGCTCATGCCGAAGTGGGACTCGGTTCTCGAGAGTCATGTGGTCGAATTGAATGTGCCAATGCCATGACCAGCATGATTAGGGTAGGCCAATCCTGACGTCGACTGGTAACCCTGATAGAGCGAGGGAGCGGGCGGACTATGCGGTCGCTTCGCTCCCTTGGCCTTTTGGTCATATATTACGTTCTATATAGCTAGGCGTTAGCCAGATGGCTGCGCACTTTGCAAGGCGCGGGGAGAATTATCTGAAATCTAGCCCCGTCAAACTGGAGGTATGAGGTTGCAAGAATTTTCATCGAACAAGGAGCGGCGCTTATATGGCGACCTTGCCTGGGTTTGGCCCATTATCAGCCCACCTCAAGACTACATCGAAGAGACCGAACAGTTATGCAAAATCATCCGAGAGCACTCTCAGCTTGAGGTAAAAACGCTTCTCAACCTGGGCGGCGGCGGAGGCCACCAGGCCAACACGACAGCGACCGGTCTGAATGAAGGCATCCATAATGCCGAGTGCGTTGAGGAAGCTGTTACAGGCATTCTTCGCATCCAAGACATGAGCGTTCCACGCTTCCAGCTTGTCTTGGAGGATGTTAGCAGTGGCAGGCTCGGCGAGATCATGCGA
>JAUWRG010000074.1 GCA_030610655.1 Dehalococcoidia bacterium | reverse complement strand
CTCTGCACTGAGCTCCTTTGCCTTAAACTCCATCTTGGGCTTGCCACAAGCTTCTTGGAGTCGCTGTTGTAAGGCGACGATCTCCTGTATCGCTTGCTGTCCAAATTTGATGGCATCGAGGATCAGGCTTTCGGGCACCTCCGTGGCTCCGGCCTCCACCATGACCACGGCGTCACCAGTGCCGGCGACAACGAGGTCAAGCGAGCTATCACTGAGCTGGGTGTAAGTAGGGTTGAGTATCAGTTGCCCATCAAGGCAACCAATACGAGCAGCGCCTATTGGCCCATCAAAGGGGATTTCGGAGATTGAGAGCGCCGACGAGGCGCCAAGCATGGCCAAAATATCCGGGTCGTTCTCTCGATCGGTGGAAAGGACGGTGACAACGATCTGAATTTCGTTGCGAAATTCCTTGGGAAACAGGGGCCGCAGAGAGCGGTCGGCAAGCCGATCAGCGAGTATTGCGTCCTGGCTGGGGCGCGTCTCCCTTCTTATGAAGCTGCCCGGGATCTTTCCAGCAGCATAATGCCTCTCCTCATAGTCAACGGTGAGAGGAATGAAATCGCCTCCCTCCCGCGGCTCGCTTGAGACGCAGGCGGTAACCAACACCAATGTATCACCATAACGCACTGTAACTGCGCCACTTGCCTGGCTTGCAAGCTTACCAGTCTCAATGACAAGAGCCTGACCGCCTATAATGCACTCAAAAACTTGTGGCATTGTGAACATAACCTCACTACTAGAAGAACTACTTGCGTAGACCGAGCCTTGCTATCAATGTGCGGTAGCGCTGAGGATCGATCCTGCTCAGATACTTCAACTGCCTCTCTCGCTGCCCCACCAGTTTGAGCAGTCCGCGAAGTGTATGATAATCGTGGCGATGAACCTTCATATGCTCTGTAAGGCGGTTTACCCTGTCGGTAAGCACAGCAATCTGAACCTCAGGTGACCCTGTATCTGTTTTATGGGTCTGGTAATCCTTTATGATGTCCTGCTTCATATCCTTCTCCATTTTGTCCTGAGCATTATAGCATAACGAAAACATAGTGTAAATCATGTTGCAGAAGAGGCTGATTAGTTTTGAGCTTGAGGATACTTGTAGTTGCCTGATTTATCAGGTATTGCCCAATAAATTGGGCAACTACATTTATTTCGTCGCCACAGAGTGGCGACGCTACCTCCTGCCATAACCCAATTGTCATTCTGAGCCGAAGGCGAAGAATCTCATACCCTCTCCCTTCATCTGGCGGCCTCTCTTTGCGTGACCAACGAGGCTGTGTCTTTGACTGGTCTAGTTAGTTATCTCGGGTGGCTTGATTCGTATGGTTGCTAGTTTTTAAGATTATGGTAAAATGGGTGTGAAACTAAGGTAGTGGCGATATGACTGTGGTCGGTAAGGATAAAGAACAACTAAACATAGAGACCGTTAAGTGGGGCAGGATCACCTGGGTAAATGTTGAGAAGCCTACAGCGACGGATATCGAATACCTGGCACAAAACTACACGTTCAACCCCTTCGATTTAGAGGACTGTATGAGTCGGATGGAGCGCCCCAAGATAGATGAGTATGAGAACTATCTATTTGTGGTGCTTCATTTCCCAGTATTCAATG
This sequence comes from Dehalococcoidia bacterium, assembly GCA_030610655.1. Classification (GTDB taxonomy): domain Bacteria; phylum Chloroflexota; class Dehalococcoidia; order E44-bin15; family E44-bin15; genus DAOUVR01. The sequence continues at coordinate 6,070 of JAUWRG010000074.1, read as the reverse complement.
TGCGGGCGCGGGTAACCACGCCCAGTCAGGTCTCTATCTTTATCGGTGCCGACTTTGTGGTCACGGTGCATTCCGGTGAGTTGAAGCCCTTGGAGAAGCTTTTCAATGATTGCCAGCAGAACGAGCGGGCACGCGAGGAGAATATGGGCCGAAGTTCTGGATACCTCCTTTACCGGGCTCTCGACCGCCTGGTGGACTACTGCTTCCCTATTATGAATAGGGTCATCGCTAATGTGGAGGAAGCTGAAGACAGGCTTTTCACTGATAGGGCTCGTGATTCGGTGCGAGAGATCTCTATCCTCAGACGCGATATCATGGCGTTTCGTCGCATACTTAACCCTCAGCCTGCTATCGTCAAATCTCTGGAGGAGAGAGACTACCCCTTCCTCAGAGAAGACCTAGATGTTTACTTTGGTGACATCGGCGACCACCTTGGTAAGATCATCGAGACGCTGGATGAATACAAGGAGGTGGTGGAGGGGCTCAATGCCAGCAGCGATTCCCTCTTTTCACACCATACCACTCAGATAATGAAGATGCTTACCATACTTGCTACTATGATGCTCCCCTTCGTGCTGGTCTCTGGGATCTATGGAATGAACGTTGCTCTTCCCTTCCAGGACAGCCCGTATGCCTTCTTTATTACGATAGTCGTCATGCTGTGCATCTCAGGTGCCATGCTCCTCTATTTCCGCTCCAAGCGGTGGATCTGATGATATGGTTATCTCACACCGTTTCGTAGTTGTTGCCGGCGTTTTTATTACCTGCCTCATCACGGCGAACATCATAGCCGTCAAGCTAATAAGCATCGGTGGATTAATCTTGCCCGCAGCCATCATCATCTTCCCGGTAAGCTATATTTTCGGCGATATCCTTACTGAGGTTTATGGTTACCGCTGGGCTAGAAGGGTTATCTGGCTTGGCTTTTTCTGCAACCTTCTCGCCGTCCTCGCCATCTGGCTGGGTGGGCTGCTGCCATCGGCTCCAGTCTGGGGAGGTCAACAGGCTTATGAGAGTATATTAGGCTATGCCCCAAGGTTGCTTATCGCCTCCTTCATCGCCTATCTGGTGGGTGAGTTCGCCAATTCCTTCATCTTGGCTAAGATGAAGATCAGGACCAAAGGACGCTGGCTGTGGACCAGAACCATAGGCTCCACCATCGTCGGCCAGGGGCTGGACTCTACCGTGTTCATCATCGTTGCCTTCGCCGGGACGCAGCCCTGGGGGATATTGGGCACCATTATCCTGACCCATTGGCTGGTGAAGACTGGCTATGAAGCATTGGCTACGCCCTTCACTTATGCGGTGGTGAACTATCTAAAAAAGAAGGAAGGCATCGATACCTACGACTATGATACCAGTTTCAACCCTTTCCTGGTTACCCGTTGAGATTCCTTTGCCCAGGGTTGAGAAGCGGACGGGGATGAGGCTAAGGATCAAAAACTCATGGGTGGTTGCCCTGCAACGAACCATGGCTGCGAAGCAGGTTGCAAATAGGTTGCGCCAGATACCGTTCGTGGTCCTTTTGCGGAAGGATGTCGAACCCCCGTTCGTGGTGAGCCCATCGACAAGCTCAGGACAGGCCAGTCGAACCATGAACGGCCCGTCGACAAGCTCAGGGCGAACGGAATAGTTCTATTTTTCGGAGCAAAATTCTAGGGGGTATGTAATATGGAGCTTGAGATCCTTGGTGCTCATCAATGCGAATCGCTGAATAGCAAACTAGTTTCTCTCCTGATTGATAAAGTCCTGGCTTTAGATGCCGGTGGTCTCACCTCAAGCCTCACCCTATCCGACCAGCAGCGCATAAAGGCAATACTCATAACCCATCATCATTTCGATCACATCAGGGACCTGGCTACGTTTGGTATAAATGCCTATTCGTGGGGTCCCATTGATGTCTATGCCCTCGATAGCGTGCTTGATGTGATATCTAAGCACCTGCTGAACGATGTGGTCTATCCAGATTTCCTGAAAAACCCCCGCCCTGACAAGCCTACCTTCAGATTCTGTCCCGTGGAGCCAGGCAAGGAGGTGATAATTGATGGGTATCGTGTTTTGCCTCTCCCGGTTAAGCATGGCGTGCCGGCGGTGGGCTATTGGATTACCTCCCGAGATGGCAAGAGCATTTTCTATACCGGGGATACAGGAGGGGGCTGCTCATCTTGCTGGGAGGCGATTTCGCCAGAACTCCTGGTTATCGAGGTTTGCATGTCCAATAGTTATGAGTCTATGGCTCAACAGTCGGGGCACCTGACCCCTCGCCTGCTAAAAGAGGAACTCATAGATTTCAAGAGGCTCAATGGCTACTTGCCGCATGTGGTCGTTGTTCATATGATCCTCTCAATCGAGGACGAGATCAGGGAGGAGGTGGCGCAAGTCGCCAAAGAGCTGGGGGCAAATATAACCTTAGGCTATGAGGGGATGAAAATCACTCTTTAGAGAGCAGCAACATGAGACCAAAATTCGTTGCGGACGTCAATGTGGGCAAATTGGGTCGCTGGCTCAGAATGATGGGCTATGATACTCTGTTCATCAATGACATCGATGATGCAAGGCTTGTCGCCATTGGCTTGAGGGAGAAAAGGGTGCTCCTCACCAAAGATACCCAGATCATGTTGCGCCGCGTGGTCACCAGTGGAAAGTTGAAGGCTCTGCTGATAAAAGACGACGATGCTAAAACACAGCTTCGCCAAGTGGCGGAGACTATGAAGCTGAATCGAAGAAGGCAGTTCACCCGCTGTTTGGAATGTAATGAGCCTCTGGCACCTAGAAGTAAGGATGATGTGCGTGACCTGGTGCCTCCCTATGTTTTCCAGACTCAATCACAGTATGTACAGTGCCCCGCCTGCAATAGAATCTATTGGCGTGGCACCCACTGGCAAAGGATGAACCACGACTTGGGAATGTTCATGGAGGTGGCCGATGTTACTGGACCGGAAGAATGAAGAGGAATTCCGAAAAAGACGGGGCATTGAGGCATTGGGGAGCTACGATGCGGTTATTTTTCGTTTGGGTCTCAAATTTGAATGGTTGCCTCACTTCCCTCCATTGCAACCAGAAAGCTATGGGCTTGAATCCCTGAGTGATGTCAAACCCTACAAAGGGAGAAAGGGTGAGAAGGAGATCCTCTTCGACTCGACCATGGTGGGGGCGCCGGCAGCGAGCTTTAATATCGAGGCATATTTATGTCACTCCCCCGCCTCTGAGGGGATAGGGGTTGGTTACTGTGGAGCACTGCAACCGGGGATTGAAATAGGGACGATAATAATCCCCGACAGAGCCAGAATAGGTGAGGGTACCAGCAAATACTATGGCAAGGACGAGGTCTCATATCCTGACCAAGACCTGGTGAAAAGGCTCGTCGGTGCGACACGGCGTTTTGGATGTGAGCCATTGGTAGGGGAAATCTTCTCCATCGACGCTGCCTTTATGGAGACACCTGACTTTCTTGAGAGCTTGGCGCGGCAGGGAATCCTAGGAATTGATATGGAAATGTCGGCGCTCTTTTCGATTGCACAGTATCATGGGAAAAAGGCGGCTGGGATTCTGGTGGTCTCCGACAAACCATATGAAGGTCCGCTTCACAGCCTCAGTATTCCCTTCCAGAAAACCGAGGCGATTTCAGAAGATGTAGTTAAAATCTGCATCGAGGCTTTAGCAGAATGACGGCAGTCGAGGTCGTCCCTGACTTCGACAGTCAGGTAGACAGCATTTTGCCCACCACGTTTATCATCCAAGAAAACCCTCATGGTCAGTTGCCCATCAGAGAATCATGGCTGCGAAGCAGGTTACAAATAGGGGGGAACTTTACCCTCACCCTAGCCCTCTCCCGTCAAGGGAGAGGGGGACAAATTCTCCCTCCCCTGGCGGGAGGGAGTTAGAGGGAGGGGGAATAGAAGCCGTTCGTGGTCCTTCTGCGGAAGGACCACCTTAAATAACATACAAGGGCGAACGGAATAATTCTATTTTCGGAATAAATGTCAGGGCGTTCCAACACCTAGCTCGATGGCATATCGCAGATGTGGTATGTCGGCTGGGCTTTTCCCTGCCAGTTTGGGTTCAACCCTCTGAAGCAACTCCAACCCAGCAATGTCTAAGCGTACCGGGTCTTTTCCTGCTAGCATATAGCCCAGTTTCGCTTTCCTTCCTCCGTGTCTCACCTCGTTAGTTTGGGTTAGGGTTTCGACAGCGTCCACTATATAGAGGTCTGGTCTTACAATCAGGTTAAGCTCAGCAATGGCTCTATGGATATCTTTGTGCAGGTGTAATTCTATTCTTTCTCGGGTCGAGAGAAACCCGAACTGGTTTTTTAAGGCTCCGGTGAGACCGCATACGAAATGAGTTTTAAGCACCGGTAGGGAAAGGATATAGTCATACTCGAAGGCAATCTCGGATAACTCCAGTTCAATATCACCTGCCTTCCGTTTCACCATCTTGCGCCCCAGCAGGTCGATGAGGGGGACATCGAATCTGTCACAAACCTCTTTTAGTGGGTGGTTTTCAATGATGTTTCCACTATTTCCCGCATCAAAAGCTGGTCCATCGGTGACGACCGGCTTTAGTCCTTTTCCCACGAAATATTCCAGGCAGGCTTCAAGAACGGCGGGATGCGTCGTTGTGGGATAGGGCTCGAAGGAGACGATGTTTGGCTTAATCAGAATATTCTTGATGCGTCTAAGGTCGTTTTCAATTTCCAGTTCCTCGAAAGCGCATTTGACAAACTCTCTTCTATCCTGAGTCCTTTGGATGTAAACATCCATAAAGCGCACCTATCCAGTGGTAAATTCCGCTATAGGTTAACCCCCCTGCCCTGGCAGGAGGGCGTAGCGTCGCCTCTCTGTGGCGACGAATTAGAAACGGGAATTCACCCTCATCCTTCGGCAAGCTCAGGGTGAATGGAATATATCTAGTCTTAGAATAAAAGAAGGTAGCCTACCCCGATTCATCAGGGTGCTCTGGGTGTGGTTGGAGCCCTTCCGCTGAAGGGCTCCGAGCTACTCATTCGATTAACTGTTCCAGGGTTTCGTTGCCGCTTTGCGATGGGTAGTATCCAAGGACTGCCCCGTAATTTGGGTCCGGCCCCTTCTCAGCCATAGTTTCGGCTACCGCTGCCTCTATGGTAAGCTCTTCAGAACAGAGCTTCTCTATCAGAGTTATGGTGGCATCATCGACATAATCCAGGCCAACCAGTCCATCCCATGCTAGATAGCTTGAGGCCCCTTTGTCAATAAAGGCTTGTGCCAGATCGGTTAAGCACAGGCACCGACAGCCCATCATGATGACGACGGTATTGTCGAATTGTCCTTTCATGCTATGCTTGGTGAACCTGGCCCCTATGGCAAAGACCACGGGATAACCCTCAGCAACCCTTGCCCTGGCAAGTTCCCCATTTAATTGCTCGCTGATGTGTTTTGTTTCGCTATATGGTTCATTGGTAAATAGAGAAGTTGCCGGAGTTACCACTATTTCGGAGTCCTCCTGGTGGCCGAGTAAGCCGGCATGAGCACGGAAGATTATGAGCTCATAGCCATAGGATGGCAACCTGCCATAAAGGTCAACGGTGACCTCATTACCCTGATAAATATCAACTTCAAAGCCGTAGGCCTGGAGAATTCCTGTTGTCTCATCGATGAACGCCTGGTTTGGCTGAAGGCTGTAAAGCTGGTCAACGACTGCTGCCCTGGGTTCCCCAAGGCTATTTGAAGATGGCTGATTTATGACATAGACACACACCAAGGCAACAATGCCAGCGATCACCAAAGGTATAGCCAGCCATAGAAACTAACGAGTGCTCCTTTTGGGAGGCTTTCCTTTAGTCTGCTTCTTAGCCTTTGCTTTGGACAATGTCTAGCTCTGAGCCCGGCGCCGCTTTATGGCAAGCCAGCTTATGCCAGCTACCAAGACAACTGCTAAGGCAATCCACGGCGCCAGGATAGCCAGCGTATTCACGGGATAAACCTCGCCACCTATTCTAGGGTAAGGAGTCTCTGAAGCGGAGACAAGGCTCACGCAGTCAGTATTATCAGATAGCTACCTTTATCTTGCCATACATCGAGAATTGCTCAAC
>JAUWRG010000052.1 GCA_030610655.1 Dehalococcoidia bacterium | reverse complement strand
CACGCATTGATGCCGGCATGAGGAATGTCTGGTCGGGTTCATAGGGGCGAAAGGTCTTGCTCATAGGCGCACCTCACTGAGATTTACTCCAATTATACCCGTTTATGCCTGCCTGAAGCTATTACTCGGACACACTCCTAGAGCCTGGACTCCATCGACAGCGGTGGAGACGTCATAGCCCTCTGTAGTGAGGTTATATCGGAGCACCTCCAGCAGGGTCTTGTCGTCTTCGACGATAAGGATCTTTTTGCCGGCCATTTCTGCTCTCTGATGGCATTATACAGCTTGCGGCTGTGAGCTAGTAGGGTGGCGTTTGCTACGTATCAATAATCAATTCGCTTAGCTCTGGGTTTTCGGCAACACAAATATTACAGGCGAATGCCATGCCACTGGATGCCTTATCGAACCAAACTTGTCCGCAGTTTTGTATCTGGGCATCGACTGACCATTTCATATGAAATTTCCGGCCACAAAGCCTGCAGCGAGAGACATTCTTCTCATCTAGCGGCAGCCCGCAGACATCACATATCTCTTCCAATTCTCTCTCCGTAATGCTACTTCGAAAACGGAATGTTCTCCATATGTTGTGTCATTCTGAGCCCCTTCACTTCCTGTCATTCTGACCCTGAACGAAGTGAAGGGGAAGAATCTCACGGCACTCAGGGCAGGCTCCGGCGAAGAATCTCTGCTTATCTCTTTGAAGAGATTCTTCGGTCGCGGAGTCTATCCTGAGTCAAACGAAGGGCTCCCTCAGAATGACAACCTGTCATCATTATTTGTTGGTGGGCACCTTGCCATGTGCGTTTATTTTAGCCATTGGCGAACCAGGGCCTCTTCCTCTTCCCTGGTGTTCACCTTGCCATCCAGCTTTGCCTCCAGAAGCGCCTGAAGCATCTTCCCCATGCGAGGGCCAGGCTGCAGCCCCAGTCTTTTTAGGTCCTCCCCATCGATGGATGGCTTGACATAACGCAGGTCACTGAGATAGAGCTCAAGGCGAGAGCGAATTATGGGGGTATCACAGGCTAGGGCAAAGGCGGTGATTGTTGTGAGGGAGTAGTGCTTTAGCAGTCGGTATATGCTGCTGGGAGGCAAGTCGGACTCAGCTAACGTATGTAGCATCGGCTTCAGTTGTAGCACCTGCCTCATGTTTCGCCCTAATTCTCCAACTATACTGAGACGGGCGATAAGTTGCTCATTCTCCTCCTCGGTGAGGTGATAGATGAGCAGCAACATATAGAGAGTTGGATCCAGTGGCTGCAATTGGCAAGCCTGCTCAAATTTCTCCGCAAGCCAACCATTGCCTGTCAAGGAGGGGTGGAGTGCCTTGAGCACCCCGAGTTGTTCAGCGCGCCGCAGAATTCGCTCAGGACGTTCCTCTTTTAGGTTAAGTTCCAGCTCATGCCTTATCCTATCGCCGCTAACGGTGTCCAGCATGGATGTATGTTCACGGAGAAGCTTTTCGGTAGCCTCCTCCAGCCTAAAGCCAAGCCTCTGTTCATAGCGAAGCGCTCTCAGAATACGGGTGGCATCATCAATGAAGCTCCTCTCATGCAATATGCGTATCAATCTCTGCTCCAGGTCATTCAAACCACCGTAGGCGTCTAACAGCTTGCCGAAGGAATTGCGGGTAAGGTCAATGGCCATGGCGTTTATGGAGAAGTCGCGCCTGAGAAGGTCATCCCCAATTTTTCCAGGTGTCACGTCAGGGAGCGCCCCTGGCCTTGAGTAGGTCTCGCAGCGCGCAGTCGCCAGGTCAATGCTCAGGTTCCCACTGCGGAACTTTGCTGTGCCGAATTGACGGTGAATCGCCGGCTTCTCTCCGCTAGCTTTAGCAAGCTGCCGGGCTAACAGAGGGGCATCGCCCTCCACAACCAGGTCGAAGTCCAGATTGGGACGCTGTAGAAGCAGATCGCGCACCGCTCCTCCAACAAGATACAGTCGCTGTCCTTGATTATCTGCCACCTCCCCTGCGGTGCGGAGAAAGGTGAGAAGCTCCTGTGGCAGGCGATTTTCCATCTTTGAGATTAGATTATCCATCGAAGCCTCTATTGATTATAGCATTCTCTCCTTGACAAAACGAGGTAGGCTTACTATTCTGGCCTGATAGGGGGTCTGAATTTGGCTGATCTTGCTTCCTTGCAGGACATTTTGGGTATCGCCTTCGAAGACTTATCTCTGCTTGAGCAATCCTTAGTTCACCGCTCCTACCTCAATGAAAATCCTGATTTCCACCTGACCTCTAATGAGCGTCTAGAGTTCTTGGGCGATTCTCTGCTGGGTTTTGTTATCGCTGAAAAGCTGTATGAGGAATGTTATGATTTATCTGAGGGTTGGCTGACAAAGCTTCGAGCCTCGCTGGTGCGAGGGGAAACCCTAGCTCGTTTAGCAAGCTCACTGGGGCTTGGCGATCACCTTTACTTGGGGCATGGTGAGGAGGCCAGCGGTGGCCGCCAGCGTAAATCCACACTGGCGGGGCTTTTTGAGGCAGTGCTCGGAGCTGTCCTGTTGGACAAGGGCTTCCCCGTCGCCAGGGATCTAGTTCTCAGGCTTTTCGATACTGAGATTCAAAATGTCATCGGAGGGAAGGTCGCTGCAGACTATAAGTCCAGGCTTCAGGAGATCGTTCAGGCAAGGCATCAAGTAACCCCGGTTTATAGGACCACTAAAGAGGTGGGGCCTGACCATGCTAAGGAGTTCAGCGTCGAGGTACTTGTTGGTGACTGCGTGATTGGCAGTGGGCGTGGGGGGAGCAAGCGGAAGGCAGAGGTGGAGGCGGCGAGAGATGCGTTGGAAGGCTTAGCGCAAGAACAATAAGTTGTAGCCTTCTGGAATCGTCGCTGGACAGCTTTTTGTGCTAAAATAGACTATCAAGAGGCTGTCCGAAAATCGGGGTAGGCCACCCTGTTTTGCTAAGTTTTTGGACACCCTCTTAGGATTGGCTAAAATATTATTGAAGGAGGTATCATGGATTTCGAGACCATTATCCTGAAAAAAGAGGGGCATATTGCAACCATAACTCTCAATAGACCAGATAAAAGGAATGCCCTAAGTCTCCAAATGATAGAGGAGATGGGGGCGGCGTTTGAAGATGCGGCTGATGACGATGATGTAAGGGTGGTAGTTATCACTGGAGCTGGTTCAGCATTTTGCTCTGGCATCGACGTAGCTTTTCTTGCCAGTGCAGCTCAGGCAACAGGTGGGGTCGCTAGTGGGGAAGGGATGCGCCGCCTTATGCGAACTCGTTTCCAAAAAGTATTTCTTGGGATACAGAAGTTTGAGAAACCCACCATTGCCATGGTTAACGGACTTACTATCGGCATTGGTTGTGATCTTGCTTTCATCTGCGATATGAGGGTGGGCTCCGAGGATGCTCGGTTTAGGAATGGCTTTGTGAGAATGGGGCTTATTCCAGATGGGGGAGGAACATGGCTTTACACCAGACTTATGGGTTTAGGGGGAGGGCTTGAGTTCCTCTTCACCGGCGATTACTTAGAGGCAGAGGAGGCACATCGCCTTGGCGTGCTGAATAGACTCGTAAATGCCGTGGATTTAGAGAAGGAGACCATGGCGCTTGCTCAACGAATCGCCAAAGGACCACCGATAGCGATTCGTCTGTCGAAGGTGCTGGCCTATCAAGCCCTAGAGACGGACCTGGATACGGCGTTGGAGGTATCTGCTGCCTATCAGCCACTGGCGCTGAGCACTGAGGACCATAAAGAGGCAATAACGGCTTTCTTCGAAAAAAGGGAGGCTGATTTTAAAGGCAGATAATCGGGGCTGTTCAAAATGTAGCGCGTCCTTCTTCGAAGGGTAGCCTCGCTTAAGGCGACCCTGAAGGGTTGTGCTATGAGAATCTGGGGGTGAGTGATTGCAAATAATACCCAAAATTGAACGGGAAATTGAAATTAAACAGCCTCGGTAATCTGAAAAGGGGTGACTTATGATTGACGAACTGAAGGTTTTCACTGGAAATACTCATCCTGCTTTAGCTCAAGGGATTTGTGATTATCTGGGTATCCCCTTAGGCAATGCCGAGGTATTCGAATTCAGCAACGAGAATACCTTCGTGCGCATCCTGGAAAATGTCCGTGAGCGAGACGTTTTTGCCATCCAGCCGATCTCATCGCCGGTGAATAAGAGCTTGATGGAGCTTTTGATAATGCTCGATGCATTGAGGAGGGCTTCGGCGGGGAGAATCACCGCAGTCGTCCCCTACTTCGGCTATGGGCGCACCGATAAGAAGGATCAGCCAAGGGTGCCAATAACAGCTCGGCTCGTCGCCGATATGATAACTGTGGCTGGCGCCAACCGATTGGTTACAGTGGACCTTCACGCCGGGCAGATTCAAGGCTTCTTCACCATACCGGTTGACGAACTGACAGCGCTCTATATTTTAAGCAAATACTTTGAGGACAAGGCTCTGGAGAACTTGGTGGTGGTAGCCACCGACATTGGCATCTCCAAGCGGGCCCGCGACCTTGCCCAGAGGCTCAATGCCCCATTGGCAATCATAGAAAAGCGGCGAGTGGGCAATGTTGACTGGGCCGAGACCCTTAACGTCATTGGCGATGTAAGGGGTATGTGTGCCCTTCTATTCGATGATGAGATCGACACCGCAGGCTCTTTAATCGCTGCGGTAGAAGCTTTGAAGGAGAATGGTGCCACACAGATCGATACCTGCTGCACCCACCCCGTCTTCTCCGGTCCAGCTATTGAGAGGATCGCCTCAAGCCCGGTTACAGAGGTGGTGGTCACCGATACTATCCCCATCCCAGAAAGCAACAAGTGCGATAAGATCACCGTTCTCTCCATAGCATCGCTTCTTGGCGAGGCGATACACCGCATCCACGGTGGTCTCTCCGTGGGGGCGATGTTCGAGTAATGTGGTGGTATCATGCGTAGGAAAGAAAAAACGGTGGATGTTTATCACGCCTCGGGAGAGTTGGAGGCGCAAGTTATAAAAGGGCTGCTGGAGAGTAACGGCATACCTTGTATCATGAGGTCTGATGCTGCCTCTTCGGTCCATGCCTTCACCGTCGATGGCATGGGCGAGGTAAAAATTGCGGTCTTGGAATCGATGGCTGATGAGGCGCGGAGAATAATCGGTGGTGAATAAGCATGGTCAAGTTGTTTGGCGGTCTTTTGGATTCAAACGAGAAGGAGCTAAAGCGACTCCAGCCTATTGTTGAACGTATCAACGCCCTTGAGCCTGAATTCGAGGCGCTGTCTGTTCACGAGCTCCGCCAAAAGACTGATGAGTTTCGGGCTCGCCTGGAGAGGGGCGAATCGCTTGACCAGCTTTTGCCTGAGGCTTTCGCCGCAGTCAGGGAGGCAGCCAAGCGAACACTGGGGCAGCGCCACTTCGATGTCCAGCTTATGGGAGGCGTCGTCCTTCATCAGGGGAAGATAGCTGAGATGAAGACCGGCGAAGGGAAGACCTTGGTAGCCACCCTCCCCATGTACCTTAATGGCCTCAGCGGCAAAGGGGCTCATGTAGTTACGGTGAATGACTATTTAGCCAAGCGAGATTGCCACTGGATGTGTCCCATCTATCATCTCCTTGGCTTGAGTGTTGCCAGCATCCAGCATGAGGTTTCTTTCCTGTTCGACCTGGACCACGACTCGGAGGACCCCGCCTGGAGACACTTAAAGCCCATCGCCCGCCGCCAGGCCTATGAAGCTGACGTAATCTATGGCACCAACAACGAGTTTGGCTTTGACTATCTCAGGGATAATATGGTGGTTGATCTTTCGCTGTGTGCGCAGCGCCCCCTTCACTACGCTATCGTCGATGAGGTGGACAACATCCTCATTGATGAGGCACGCACCCCGCTTATAATCAGTGGACCAGCGACGGAGGCGGCGCAGAAATACCAGACCTTCGCCAAATTGGTCCCTCGCCTGCGCCAGGACGAGGACTACGAAATAGATGAGAAGGATCGGGTGGTGACACTGACCGATGAAGGCATCTCTAATGTGGAGAAGATGCTGAGAAAAGAGGAACTTCTGAAGGCGCCTGACCTGTATGACCCCTCGAACTACCTGCTCACCCATTATCTGGAGAGCGCCTTAAAGGCAAATGTGCTCTTTAGGAAAAACCGGGATTACATGGTCAAAGACGGGCAGGTGATCATTGTCGATGAGTTTACCGGGCGGTTGATGCATGGGCGTCGCTACTCCGAGGGGCTGCATCAAGCTATCGAGGCTAAAGAGGGGGTTCAGGTTCAGCGGGAGAATATAACCCTGGCTACAATTACCTTCCAGAACTATTTCCGGCTATATGAAAAGCTTGCTGGAATGACTGGCACTGCGGTCACCGAGTCTGAGGAGTTCCACAAGATATACAACCTCGAGGTAGTGGTCATCCCCACAAATGAGCCGATGATCCGCACTGACAACCCCGACCAGATCTATCAGAATGAGGATGCCAAGTTCCGTGCCGTTGCCCGCGAGATCGAAGGGTTTCACGGCGAGGAGCGCCCGGTTCTGGTGGGCACGGTGTCCATTGAGAAATCGGAGAGATTGAGCGAGCTTCTTAAGCGGACGGGTATCCCTCACCAAGTGCTAAACGCTAAGCATCACGGGAAGGAGGCAGTGATCATCGCCCAGGCAGGTCAGCCTGGGGCGGTTACTGTGGCTACCAATATGGCGGGGCGCGGTGTTGACATAATACTTGGGGGAAACCCCGAGGAACAGGATGAGAGCGCGTGGCAGGAGAAGCATGATAAGGTGATTAGTTTGGGCGGGCTTCACGTTATCGGCACGGAGCGCCATGAGGCAAGGCGTATAGATAATCAATTAAGAGGGCGCGCCGGGCGTCAAGGCGACCCGGGAAGTTCCCGCTTCTATGTATCACTTGAGGACGATGTGATGCGCCGCTTTGGCGGCGACCGTGTCAAGGGCTTTATGGAACGAATGAAGTTGGATGAGGATACCCCTATCGAGCACTCCATGGTAGGTAAGGCTATCGAGAGTGCCCAGACCAAGGTCGAGGGCTACCACTTCGACATCAGAAAACACCTGGTCGATTATGACGATGTGGTGAACAAGCACCGCGAGGTGATATACGAGGAGAGAAGGAAGATCCTGACAGGTGCTGACATCAAGGCCAACATCCAGTCGATGATCACAGAAAGGATTCAAGGGCTTGTAGCCTCTTATCTCGTCGGCGACCGCTCCGAGGAATGGGACCTTGAAGGTCTGCTCAGTGAGATGGGCACAATCATGCCATTGCCACCACAGTTAAATGCTGGCGAATTATCCCGGATGGCCCGGAGCGAGATTGAGGAGAAACTTCTGGAGCAGGCCAATTCACTATACGAGGAGAGGGAGCGGGAGTTTGGGGAGGAGAACATGAGGGTGCTGGAGAGGTTGGTGATGATTCGCACCATTGACCGCCTGTGGATGGACCATCTCACTGCCATGGACGAGATGCGCCGCGGCATCGGGCTCGAGGCCTCTGGGCAGCGGGACCCCCTGGTTATCTACAAGCGGCGGGGCCATGAGGTGTTCGACAGTCTGCTGGCAGGCATCGCCCACGATGTGGCGCATACCATCTTTCGTGTGGGCATCGCCAAGGAGAAGGCGGCTGGACCGTCGCCAATGGCGGAGGCGGCGAGGCGAAAGGAAGCGGTAGCTGTGGGCAAGAAGAAGGTAGGGCGCAACGAACCCTGCCCCTGCGGTTCAGGCAAGAAATACAAGCACTGCTGCGGAAGGTGAAGAAGATGAAGACTTACCGATTTGCAATCGTTGTGGAAAAGGACGAAGAAGGCTATTTCGCTTATTGCCCAGAACTTCAAGGTTGTTACACACAGGGCGATACCTTTGAGGAAGTTATGGCGAATATCAGAGATGCTATTAAGCTTCATGTGGAGGATCGCTTGGCAAGCGACGAGCCTATCGCTACTTCGGAGACGATCAGCTTTTCTAGCCTAGAGGTAGTGATTTGAGCCAAAGACTCCCGAGGGTTACTGCTAATGATGTGATAAAGGCTTTGGAAAAGCTGGGTTTTGGCCTTTCCCGCCAAAGCGGGAGCCACAGGATTTACAAGAATCTTCAAGGGAGAAGGGTGACCGTGCCATATCATAAAGGCAAAGCACTTCATCCCAAGGTCTTGAAGAGCGTGTTGAAAGATGCGGAACTTAGCGTGGATGAATTTCTAAAGCTGTTATAGAATGGCAGCGGCAAAAAATACGAACACTGCTGCGGAAGATGAAGTTTTCCTGCTGATTGGCAGAATGGATGCAATTATTAGGTGAGTTTTGATAGGATAATGAATCAGGTTACATTCTTGTATTCGCGGAGACACAAAACATGGCTATGATTGAGAAGATATCCACTAGAACTCCTTATGATTCGATTTGTAGGGAACCTTATTCATTGAGCATTTTTGAAAAGGCAATTAATGGTGATATAGCTATTGTTGAGAGGGATGATATACAAAAATTTACCCTGTTTAATAAGAGGTTTCTAGATTTAGAGGGTAGGGGCAAAAGTTCTGGCTACTGCTTAGTACAGTGCATTGAGGGTGTTTGCAATATTGATTCCGTGGAAGAATTCCGCAGGAAGTTGGAGGAAATAACTAGAAAATACGTCAATGGCAATTATATGGATGTTGATCCAATCTTGGTAGCCAAGGCATTTTCCCAAGATGCATTGGCTTTTATAGATAGTTACAATAGTTTGCAGAAAAGGAAGCCCATGAGGCTTTATACTTTTGGGTGATATAATGGGTGCTTTTATCTGTTCAATATCTGATAGGGATTGGGAAACTACCTTAACTAAAGGAATTTATGGAAACAAAATCGGAAGGATAAGGCAAGGTTTTTATCAAGAGTTCGACCCAAAAACAAAGTATTCGATAATCAGAGACCTCGTTGGTATGAAGATAGGCGATGTTGTGTTCTTTCATGTATTAGGGAGGGATAAACCCAGCGGTGTGCATGGTGTTTATAACGTAAGAGGCGATCCATTCTATGATAAATCAATAATTTGGAGCGATGATTTTGAGATATTTCCTTATCGTTTTTCATTTAGACCGCATCCGAGATATACGTATTTATGTGATCATGATGCAAACATCGGAGTAACCGATTTTTATGAGTTAATTGAAAGCCGAAGAATATGGTCACTCGCCACACTCGAGAACGAGGTGAATATAGAAGCAAGGAGTGTCAGAAAGATAGGAGAAGATGAAGCTAATGAGATCATTAGGCTGTTACATCGGGATTTTAGGCAACGAAGAAGACGGGAAAGAGTAGGATTCAATTTGATACAGCTACCTATTAGTGCGATCCCTCTTCACAATGAAATAGGAGACATTGGTAGATATGAGAACTCTATTAAAGCTCTCTTAATGTATAAAATTGCCAAAAGGGATCCGTATCTGTTAAGAGTCTTTGGAGATATAACAGATTTCATGAATGAAGTGTTTATTGCTCAGACTACAAGAAAATCTATCGATATTCTCTGCATAAATAGAGTCGAAGGTATATCAACCTATATAATTGCTGAAGTGAAAACAGGCAAATGTGATATTAGAAGTCTTTCCCAGGTTCTTTACTATATGGATCTATTCAAGCAGAAGGATTTAGTAGACATAAATTCAGATATCATTGTTGGATGTTTGGTTGGAAGGGCATTCGATGAGCATGTCATAGAGTATTCAAGAGCGAGAAATAAGCAGGGTGTGAATGGTTCATTGATTCTTCTTAAGTACCATCCATCTGCAAATGGAAGAGATGCTACTTTTAGTCAGGTAGTTGGTTGGAGAGATGTTAATGAAGGGGCTTGAGATATTTATCGATAGAATCATTTGTGGGGATTGCCTTGAGGTTATGCAGCATATACCTGATAATACGGTTCACTTGGCAATAACTTCACCTCCATATAACCTTGGCATCAATTACGATGTTCATAATGACGTTTTAGCTTATGAACAATACCTAGATTGGATGAATAAAGTCTGGCTGGAAACAAAGCGGGTTTTGGTACCTGGTGGTCGTTTCGCTCTCAATATCGCTCCAACCAGCATTAAGGCTTTTAGACCCATTCATCATGACTTTGCCAACCAGCTACGTGAAATGGGTATGATAATGAGGACTGAGATCATTTGGTACAAGCAGACTATGAGACGCCGCACTGCTTGGGGAAGCTGGAAAAGTCCTGCGAATCCTCACATTGTGCCTTCTTGGGAGTATGTCTTGGTTTTTTGTAAAGACTCATGGGCATTAGATAGGAACGGTGCAGAAACCGATATCACTAGCGATGAGTTTAAGCGGTTCTCTGACGGCTTTTGGTATATACCTCCGGAATCGCAGCGTCGGGGTCATCCCACTCCGTTTCCAGAGGAATTAATATATCGACTTATCAAATTCTACACATTCAAAGGTAATGTAGTGCTTGATATGTTCGGTGGAACTGGGACTGTGGCCGTAGTAGCCTACAAAACAGGGCGTCGTTATATTCATGTCGATATATCAACGAAGTATTGTCAAATAGCTGAGCAAAGACTGGAGACTGCGCGGCTTCTTCAGGAATTTCCTTTGCCAGTCAGCAGAACGGGAAAGAAAATAAAAGTTAGTGAGCTTTTCTCAGGGGAAACGCAGAGACCTCGCCGCAAGCGGAGGGCAAAACAGCCAGCGGTAGCTAGATTGTTGGAGAAAAAAGAATCATATAAGCCTTCGGAGGCAAAAGATGCTTGACAGGGGGATTACGTCGAGCTACGATTTTGACTTTTCAAATCAAACTATACATGAACTTATTGCAGCCATCCTTTTGAGTAAAGAGGATGGTGAGATTGTGCTCGGGGATGGGCAATATTTCTATAAGGGCAAAGGTGGCGAAAGTGGACATCTTTTCTATCGGAAAGGTAATCGTGATTGGGTCTTAATTGCAAACTGGTGCTTTTTCGGTCTTTACATTGCAGTCCGCTATAGAAAAGCGCTTTGGCTGAGACCGATGTATCGTAGTTTGTTTGCCCAAATGAATTTTGTCTCAGTTACCTTTCATGACCACAGCATTGAGTTGATTGACAAAAATAGAGAAATATTGAGAAGCAGAAGGTTCCGTCTCAGCCCTCCACATGCTCTTGAAGAAGTTATGGCTGATAAGTTCGGCTATTCTCCGCAAAAAGGGGAAGACCTCAAAGCAAAAGTAGTCATGTAGAAGGTAACCCATGAAAAATGCGGCCATTGCCAAGGTGTTTCAGGATATCGCTGATATAATTGTCGAGGAGGAAAGTTGTGGCTTCACTGAAGAGGGAAAGATTCATAACAGATGATAAGGGCAGGGGAAAGGCGGTAATTTTGGATATTGAGCTTTATCAGGAGCTCTTGGAGGATTTAGAAGACCTCCGAGTTCTGGCTGAGAGAAGAGACGAAGCTACCAGTTCTCTCGAAGAGGTGGAGGAAAGGCTAAAGGCTCGTGGTCTTCTATGAAGTCAGAATGGCCCACTCAGCCGAGAAGGACCTGGGGAATTTGTCTAAATCTCTTGTGCCAGTTCTCTGGGAAAGAATAAAGGCTCTAGCTGACGAACCAAGGCCAAGGATCGTAAGCGCTCGGGCACTTCCATGTCACCCTGAGCGAAACGAAGGCCCTAAAGAGAGATTCTTCGGTCGCTATGCTCCCTCAGAATGACAGCATGGTGAACAGTTACAAGAAATTGAGAGGGCGTAAAATGCTTATCTTCTTGAAGGCTATTTAGCGATGTAGTTGCCCAATTTATTGGGCTGTCCTGC
>JAUWRG010000072.1 GCA_030610655.1 Dehalococcoidia bacterium | reverse complement strand
GTCTCTGAAGCGGAGACAAGGCTCACGCAGTCAGTATTATCAGATAGCTACCTTTATCTTGCCATACATCGAGAATTGCTCAACAGGGACTTCTTGCCCATCCTCACGGAGGGCTAAGATGTGGCTTTCTATAGCTTCCTTGGTATTTGCTATAGCTTCATCAAAGGTCTCACCTTGAGACCCGCAGCCAGGTAGAACAGGCACCTTAGTCCAATATCCACTCTCCTCAGCTTCATAAACGATAACGGTGTATTCCATAAAGGCCTCCCTCATTTTAGCAACTTTAAAAATTCCTCTGCCGTCAAGCCAGCCTCATGAATAGCATCTTTGAGACGACCAACCTTCACTTCACCCTTGGCGCGAAGAGTGACAATTCTGCCATTCGGCATTTTGATGTTAATGTGATCGCCCTTGCCACACTTGCGTACGCCTCCAGCTCTTTCCAATGCTTTGATTGCGTCTGAAGCCTTAATGCCCCTAAGCTCTGGGCTCAATCTTGAAACAACCTTTCTTTCAGTAAAATCAATGTAAAGTAGTTCTGCTCTTATTATGTCATAGACTCGGAGTAAAGTTCTAGGCCCTCAAGGTTTTTAGGTGTTGCTTTGTCCAAGCTTTCCTTTCCGGTTTCAGCCTAGTTATTAGTGTCTCGATAAGACATGACTTTCTTCAGTCTCCTTTTGAAGGGATTGGGCAGGGGGAGAGACCACCCTGCCTACCATAACCTGTTTTCGAAGTGAAGGCATGGCTTCTTGTGGTGCTAACCATCATGGTAGTCGAGGTCGTCTCTGACCTCGATTTCATGGCTCCATAATTAAGTTGTAAGCTTTGCTTTCTTGAAAGAAAGCTCACCAACCTCCAGATGTGATAAGCTCTCTTTTAATCTTTCGGAGGCATCCAGGATTTCCAGGACTACTATATGACCGTCAGCATCAAGGTCCACACTGACCCCTTCCTCAATATCTATGTTGTGGTCAGCATATACATCTCGAAGTTCGATATATAAAGCATCAACTTCAGGGTCGTATTCGATCTTCATCCTCTCTCTCCGCTCGGTGGTCGATCTTTTAGGGTAACTGTGACCACTACAGTTCTTTCCTTCTCCTCCAGATAGATATACCTCCATCTCTGGACTTTGGCAAATTTCTGACTTGACTTTGAACTAGAGACCCCCTCTCGCTCCTCTATAATGCCAGGGATATGATTAAGGGGCAAGCCCCTTACCAGCCTGCCCCTTACTTCATGCGTCATTGCGAGGCACCTCGGTGCCGTGGCAATCTCAAGCCTGGCTTTGAGCCCGGCGGCGCTTTATGGCAAGCCAGCTTATGCCAGCTACCAAGACAACTGCTAGGACAATCCACGGCGCCAGGATAGGCAGCTTGTTCACGGGATACACTTCACCACCTACTGCTGGAGGGGGCTCACCGAATAAAAGATAGGTCTGGCCGGCAGCACCTCCGCCGTCATCATCACTAATGGCGCCGATGAGGAAGTCATCGTAGCCATCGCCATCGACATCCCCGGCGCAGGCAACCGAATAACCAGAGTAATCATACTCATCCTCGCCCCAGAAGGAGGCATCGGCAGCCGACAGGTCGGTGTCCGGGGTGAAGGCATAAGCAACAGTTGGAAACACCAGCAGGGAGCCGACCAGAACAGATACCAAAATCAGCCATTTCCTCCTCCCCGATTTTGGCCAATACATTTCGCCTCCTTTTGCTCGTGAAAAACCGGTTAGCTTGGATTATCATAACCGCCAATCTACCTGATGTCAACGCATCCATACTAGCGGCTCTATCTGCTGATGAAGAGGGTCGAAAATCGCAATTTCAGCAGCCCTTCTTCTCTAACTCATCATCGAGCCATTTAAGGTAATCCTGGTTGCCTCCTAATATGGGCAGGGCGATGATCTCAGGAACCTCATAGCTGTGGTTTTCCCTGACCAAGCTGATAAGCTCATCCAACAGCGATGCCTTGGTCTTAACGATCAACAGGCTTTCGTCGTCGGACTCGATCTTGCCCTGCCACCAGTATCTCGAATGTACCTTTGAAAGGATGTTGACGCAAGCAGCCTTTCTTTGCTTAAGTAGCAGATCAGTTAGTCCGTGAGCTTCTTCCTCAGTGGTAGTGATAAGAACGAGCACACTGTCAGATTCCTTCATAACATTACCCTCCGTCGTTTTCTCGTCTCAGATAATGCGTAAGATTCAACAACTGCGGTGCAGGAATACAACTGGGTATACTGTTCATCAGGCCTCGAACCGCGGAGGCGGAGTAGCCTCTTCCTCCCTGAGATTGCTTCGCGGAGTTTATCCTGAGCGGCTTGAGATTCTTCCCCTTCACGGAGTGAAGGGTGAAGGGTGAAGGGTCAGAATGACAGTAAGCGACAAGCCTCGCAATGACAAGTGAGAGTGCATCCTCAGACCCCAGCCGCGGAGCTCACTGTTTCATAATTTCGAGGATTTTCTCCGCAGCAACCTGGGCGGCGATGGCACATACCTTGGGGCATCCTTCATCACCATGGCCACCAGCGGCAAGGAAAGCCTGATAGTCCTCTTCGTTTGTCATATCAAAAGACCTGCCATAGATGTTGCGTTGAATATCCTTGCATAGGCTGCTTGTCAGGCTTTGACCGAATCCCAGTTGACTTTGTAATTCTTCTTTGAACCGATTGCATATCTCTATGGCGGGCTTCATTGCCAGTCGATAGGTAGGTGTATCCTCCATCTTCTCTCTACCGACTACCAGCCCCAGAGCCATGAGTGCGCCGATCAGCGCGCCACAGGTCTCTCCTTGATAGCTGACTCCACCGCCGAACACACTGGCTGACTTAAATGATTCCTTGTTGCCAATACCGAATTCTTCTTGAAGGCTCAGCAGAACGCTTTGTGAGCAACCACTGAACTTGTCGTATTCGTGCGCCTTTCGTCTAACTGATTCTATCAGTTCCTTGCCTGGCAACATTTTGACACTCCCGTGCGGTGCGTTCCTAAGAAAGATTCCACATTGTCAAATACTAAACTCTATCCTTCCACGGAAGGATAGAGTTTTCGATAGACCACTCGCTATTTATTGTGTCCTCATCAGTGAATCTTTCCCCTTTGACCAGACCGGAGATTTTCACCTCGCCCCATATACCCAGCTTGTCGCCGTTAATGATCAAGACCCCCTTTAACCCTTCGATGTTTTGGGCGAATTCTATTCCTTTTGGGATGTCGCCTGCTTCTTTGATCAGGTTGCCGATGGCGGTGGCTGCTGCGTCAGCCAATACAGCAGACGGGGAGAGCACAATAACGGCATCGGCGCTGCCATAGCTCAGGGAATGCCCAACCGTTCCAGAGGAGGTGCAAATCCCCAGCGGTGTTTCCTCAGGCTCGATCTCCAGGGCGATCTTTCCTGTGAATGGGGAGTCAGCAGCGTAAATCCCGACAGCTCTCTTCTTCAGGGTCTTCATGAAAATGTCGCCGCCGTTTTCCACGATCACCTCTGGTGACATTTTCATTAGCTCCCTGCCTACATTCTCGGCGATAGCCCCGGCCACCGCAGCCATGGGACCGACTCCTACTCTTTGTGCCGCCTCCGCCATCTCCCTTACCATTTCTGGGGCGTCTTTTGCCACAGAGAAAGGCTCCAGGGCGGTCAGGAAAGCGGGGTGATCGCAAATATAACCCTCTAGCAACAAACGGCACCTCAGAATTGCCCTTAACGCTTCTTGTTCAAGGTTCCTTCGTGCCCTGAGGTATAGGTCGGTTTCCTTTACCGTTACCTTGAAGGAAACCAGGCCCTCATCTTTAACCCAGTGGCGGTAGGTCCGGGGCTGATACACTAGAAATGAACCTCCATCGCTCTCGGAGGGCAGGCCAGCACGCATAGTTCGCAGGCGGTGCACTTGTCCTCATGGAAGTTCACCATCCTGGTCTTGGGGTCGAGGGTGAGGGCGCCGGTGGGGCAGATAACCACACAGGCTCCACAATGGGTGCATCTGGCATCGTTGCGCATGATATTTTGCCCCAGAGACTGAATCCTCACACCTATGTCAGTTAGATACTGGATGCCCCTGTCGTAGTCCTCTCGGGCGCCAGAGAGTTCCAGGATCAAAAGCCCTTCCTCCTTCGGCGTCACCGACGCCTTCAGGATATTAAGCACGAGGTTGTAGTCCTTTACCAGCTTGTAGATTATCGGCTGCTCCACCAGACGAGATGGGAAATGCAAAACCACCCTTTTAGAGATAGCCACTTAAATCCTCCTATTATCCTCTATCGGGCGCTCGTTTAGGGGCTTGAAGGTTATTCCCGCCTCAACCCCAGGAAGGGGCGCTACGGGCTCGGTAAGGAGGAACTCCCCTTTCATAATCCACTCTTTCAGTGTGTTGGCGATCTCCACTGCTCTAGGGTAGCTTGACAGCGATGCGGTAGGCACCTCCTTTTCCTGAATCAGTATCTTCCCGCTCTTGAGCTCGCCATAGCTTACTTCTCCCAGGATTTCCGAGCTCCTTCCAGGATAAGCCTCGCTGTAGTCCACGACGGGGGCGAAGATCTCCTCGTCTTTCACCGTGGTGTAGCGCAGGATCTCCTCGGAGAGGATGGGTATGGGGACGCCGATGCCCACAGACAGGGTGGCGCCGTAGCCCAGCATGCTGGTTCCCACCAGCCACCGTGGGCTCATCTGCTTCAGGTCGCCGATTACCGCCAGCGTTGCTGCCCCTCTCCTCGGCACCCCGTTGTCGGAGCGCAGCACATCGGGGTTATGCTGGGTGCCGTGCCAGGAGACATAGCCAATGCCACCCCCCAGGAAGATCTTCGTCCCGATGCCAATGGTCTTGTAGTAGGGGTCGTTGAACAGGGGTGAGAGCTGCCCCGCTGTAGAGTAGTTGGCGTTGCCCAGGTTTGGCTTGAGCACCCCCATGTAGGTGTAAATAGTATTATCCGATACGTTAACCCCCACATTATAGTTCTGGTATGCGTTTCTAATGTTAAACAGCACCGCTTCATTTATGTCTTTCAGGTTGATCCAGGTTTGCAACCTTTTTCTCGGGTAGCAATCAGTGCCATAAGCGGTTACCTCCAGCCGTATATCTCTGCCTGCTACCAGCTCCTCGATGACATGCCCGCCACCATAGTTGAACGGTCCGGGATGAACCCTGTTTCTCGGGTCATCATCGGGGATCGCAGTGGCGCCGATGAATATATCCACTGCGGCTATTCCAGTATACACGGGGACGTCATTCAGGTAGGCTCTTCCACCACCGATTTTAATCCTCGGCTTGGAGTGACCCACGTTGAAGAAGGCGCCAGAGCCGCACATGGGACTGAAGGTGCCGGTGGTTACCACGTCCACCTCCTGGGCTGCCTTCGCCACGCCCTTTTTCTCAGCCAGGTCGATGACCTCCTCGGCGGTGACTACCACAGCCTGGCCCTTGCGAATCTTCTCATTGATCTCTGCAATGGTTCTTGTCAATTTCTCCTCCGTAAAATAGAGGTGGGCTGGAGCCCTTCTGCTGAAGGGCTCCAGCCGTGCCTACAGCGGATGCTCTAGGCTACCCTGTTTTGCTAATCCCCAGTGTCGGGAGACTCTTAACGCTGTGGGATAACCCAGACCCCAGCAGGATCCTTCCCAGGAAGGATGCACGTGTTCGCCAGCAAGTCTGATTTTACCAAAGTCTAGCGAGAACTCGCGCCACAGATACCCCACAGCTTGCTGTGGGGAGATTCATCCATGTGCCATATCTTGATGTTTAGCGCTTTTGCCTTTTTTCTTGGTAGCATGGCTTGGGGTACTGGTAACCTTGAGAATTTCCTCGATCCTCTGCAGGCGCTCGACTAGCTGCTCCTCATTCTTTAACACATGCTCGATTGCTTCCTTGACCGGGTCTGGGAGTTTGCCATGTTCCAAAGCCAATGTTGGCTTCCCTGCTTCCGCAACTCGTCCAGGAACACCTACTACCACCGACTCAGGAGGCACGGATTGCACCACGACCGAACCGGCACCTATTCTGGCGCCGTCCCCGACAGTGATGGCGCCAAGCACTGTCGCACCCGCTCCAATAACCACATTATTGCCGAGAGTAGGATGGCGTTTCCGCTTCTCATGGGTTGTTCCCCCTAATACCACCCCCTGATACATTAGCACATCGTCACCGATCTCCGTCGTCTCCCCGATGACCACACCCATGCCGTGGTCGATAAAGAACCTCCTGCCGATGATGGCTCCGGGATGGATCTCGATGCCGGTAGAGAAGCGATTAATATGGGAGATTATGCGACTTATAAAGCGCAGTTTATGCCGCCAGAGAAAATGGGCGATACGATGAAGCCATAGCGCGTGTAATCCGGGGTAGCAAAAGACTACCTCAAGGGTGCTTCTTGCCGCCGGGTCTTTATCGAAAACTGTCCTTAAGTCATCTCTGAATATGCCGAAGGGATTAGCCAACTTCGTCACCCCCAAAAAGCCCAGTGCTCAGGTAGCGCTCGCCGCTATCGGGCAGAATCACAACGATAAGCTTGCCTTTGTTTTCCGCTCTTTTCGCCATCTCTATTGCTGCCCAGGTCGCCGCCCCTGCGGAAATGCCTGCCAGTATCCCCTCCTCTATAGCCAACCTGCGCGCCATCACACCTGCATCCTCATCGGCAACCCGAATGATTTCATCGATGAGTTCCATTTCCAGCACCTCTGGAATAAATCCAGCCCCAATGCCCTGGATTTGATGCGCACCAGCTTTGCCTCCTGAGAGAACTGGCGAGCTAGCCGGTTCCACAGCGATGATTTGGAAGGAGGATTTTTTCCTCTTGAGCGCCTTGGCGATCCCGGTGATCGTTCCTCCCGTGCCCACACCAGCGACCACCATATCTACTTTCCCCTCTGTGTCTCTCCAGATCTCCTCAGCGGTAGTCTCTTGGTGAGCCTTTGGATTGGCCGGGTTGTTGAACTGCTGTGGCGTAAAGGAATCAGGAGTAGTCTTGACCAGTCTCTCAGCCTCCTTCACTGCCCCAATCATGCCCTCCGACCCTGGGGTCAGGACTACCTCTGCTCCAAAGGCTTTCAGTAACCTCCTTCTCTCCACAGACATCGTGTCGGGCATGGTGAGGACCAACCGATAGCCCTTCGCTGCGCAGACAAAGGCCAGTCCAATCCCAGTATTGCCGCTGGTGGGCTCTATGATAACCGTGCCCTCTTTGAGCACCCCAGCCTCTTCAGCCGCTTTGATCATGGCGACACCGATTCTATCCTTGACGCTGGCGCAAGGGTTAAGAAATTCAAGTTTCGCCACCACATAGGCATCTAGCCCTTGACTTATTCTGTTCAGCCTAACAAGGGGAGTATTTCCTACGACTTCGGTGATATCCTTAGCTATCCCGTGCATCTACTTCCAATTGAGAACAGATTATCTATTTTAGCCAAGATGCTATGGAATAGCAACTTTGCCAAGGTTATGTACTCGTTCATATGAACGGTAACGCCTCAAACCCCTTCCCCACGACACCTGCTTCGTTGCGTCCCTGTCATTCTGAGCCCCTTCGGCTTCCTGTCATTCTGACCCTTCACCCTTCACCCACTGTCATTCTGACCCTTCACGAAGTGAAGGGGAAGAATCTCGGAGGGGTGAGATTTTTTGTCGAGTTCCTTCACTTCATTCAGGACAAGCCTCAGAATAGCATATGGTTCCCACACACCCTGAAATCTATTTCTGTGAGACACCCCCAGACCACCAACGAGAGCAACCCCCGTGAAATCCCCATATTTCCCCCTCTCTCCCTTGAAGGGAGAGGATAAGGGCCTGTTCTAGCTTGTCGAAGGGTGAGGGTGGACACTCCCCCGCTAACTCCCTCCCATCAGGGGATTGAGAGCTTGCTCTCAACCTAAGTCTTTGTAGTTGCCTGATTCATCAGGCATATGAAAACGGGGTAGCCTAGAGCATCCGCTCTAGGCGTGGTTGGAGCCCGGCCGGGGGAGGGCTCCAACCATCCCCCGATTTTCAGACAGACCGGGGGGGCCAGAAATATACCAGACGGTGTGCTGTCATTGTGGGGCG
>JAUWRG010000051.1 GCA_030610655.1 Dehalococcoidia bacterium | reverse complement strand
CAAATCGCGGGCAATTACTAGCCGGTCGTGCAAGTATGCCAGATAGGAGTTGATTCTATCCTTCCAGGTGTACCTGAATGCCTTTATCTGCTCGGGCTGGCGCGTGGCGTCCTCAGCTTTGCCATCCTTAACATCCCGCTTGCGGGTGCTCACCTGCCAGTTAGAGCGGAACTTGATTCCGTAGGGAGTGTCAATGTAAATCATTTGCACCTTACCCTTCAGCCCTTCCTTCTCAGCCAGTGAGGTCATCACAAGAAGCGAGTCACCTAGTATCAGGCGGTTGGACCAGTTTTGCTCATGTTGGTAAAACTCTATGAGGTCTTCAAACTGGATACCATTGAAGTCAGCAAACAATTGCAGCTGCATCTCAGGCTTCTCCTTCTTTGCCTGAGCACGCAAATCCTCAATGATGTACTTCGGGTGTATTTTTTCCTGGATATAGATCGGTACAGAGGGAACCTCCAGGTCTTTGGAGTCCTGTTCGTCCTTGCCTTTCCAAACCAACTGTGGGTCCAAAGAGGGGTCACGAGGGTAAAGGATAGTCTTAGGCCTTGCCTCATCCTCGGCTACGAAGTCACGCAACTCTTCGGTGGGGATATTAGCCCGCCTATCTTTGTGCTTCAGGCTTTCGAGGGGTATGGGGGTATTGCTCTTTTTGCGTACCATTATCGTTACTCCTGATAGTTCTCAAATCCGTATAGATAGCTTCAATAACCCTGTCTAGATTCTGAAAGACATCCCTATTTGAAAATCTCAAGACCTTTAGCCCCTGTCCTCTCATGTAGTCATCCCTGGTCCTATCTCTTTCAATACCCTTATCTTCATAGTGCTGACCGCCATCTAGTTCAATAACCAACTTCACGCTTGGGCAGTAGAAGTCAACAATGTAATTGCCGATGATTCTCTGCCTGTAGAATTGGTGCCCCTTCAACTGCTTTCTCCTGAGCTTTGCCCAGAGCAAACTCTCTGCATCGGTCATGTTTTTCCTCAGTTGCCGAGAGGGTTCTTTTAGGTTTCTGTTATAAGGTAGCATAACATGTTCTCGAATCCCCCTTTGCTAAAGGGGGACTAAGGGGGATTTAGGTCTCCACAAGACGATGTCTTCTTGCTCAAGTTCACGCTTCCGCTGCCCCGCAGCACGCCCCGTATGGTATTCTTGGCGTCCCAGGGGTCGGATATCTCCAGGAATACCCAGCGGCCGAAGCCGCCGTGATTGTTGACCGCAGGCACCCATAGATTGCGGGCTGTAGATACCTTGGCAGCTTTATCCTTTCTCTTCTCGCTGGTAACTTCGATAATCAAGTTCAATAAGTCATCGGCTATATCACGAATGTGTACCAGAAAGTCGGGAATGTAATTCTTTTCCTCACCGTTCAATGTGTAGGGAATGGTGAAACCCAGATTGTGGTTCTTGACATAACAGACTACCTCATCCATTTCTTCTAAAGCCTGGGCCATTTTCTGCTCCCAAGACTCGGTATCAGCCACCACATGAGAAATGTGGCATTTAGCTGGATCTGTTGGATAGACTGGGCGTGTAGTATCAAAATCCATGTACCGGGTGGAACCACTGTAATCATAGGGTCGCAGGATAGGCTTCAAGTATTTAGGTCCTTCCTCGGAGGCAACGATGGCGTTGTAAATACGGTCGGCGGCGTCATGTGCACTCTCGGCAAGCAGTAGCCTCTGGACGAAGGTGTTATCCTTCAGGGTAACGCACTCGGCTATCCAGCGTCTAGTAATGGCGAGGAGTTGTGGGAATAACCAGTGCTTCACATTGCCATCATCGTCGCGAAAGTATTTCTCCAGAGTAAGCTTGGCTAAGCGGAAAACAACCTGTTGCTCACGGCGTTCACTTAGACTGTAGAGTGTGTGCAGGCTGGGCTCTCCAATAATAGGAGCATTTTCGGTTTTAGTCGGGACATCGGATGTGGAGATCGCCATTTTCGAATCCTCTGTGAAGTGGGCAGTCAAACGTGCCTTGGGGAGGTCATAACGGTAACCTACCAGGCGGGGAAATGTAATCTCACAGGCAATACGCTCTTCCAAAGCACGCACGCGGGTTGGCATAGGCCCGGGCTTGGGGTCGGTGGCAGAACCGGAGCAGGGGATAAAGGAGAATGGCACACCATATACCTCAGCATATTCAGGTTCAAAGAATCCTTGTTCGTTAGCAACATAGCTCGTACGGCGCAAGCCACGCCCTACCACCTGTTCACAGAGTAGTTGCGTCCCGAAGGCACGAACCCCCATTATATGGGTAACGGTGTTTGCATCCCATCCCTCAGTCAGCATAGAGACCGAGACCACACACTTTATATACTCGCCTAGCTTTCCCGGCTTGCCTACGGTGTTCATCACCTCACGCAAGAGATCTTCATCAGTCAGTTTGCTAGGATCACGTCCCCAGCGGATGCGATATTCATTCTTAAACTCCTCAATAGCGAGTGCTGATATCTTCTTGAATTCCCTGCTCATGGCCTCGCCGGATTCAAGTTGTTCACTGTCAATGAGGACAGTGTTTGGCCGGGGTAGCCAATGGCCATTACCGTCATCATTACAGAAGATCGGCAATTCCCCGGGAACAACAACGGTAGAACCATCTGGCAAAGGCTTCTCCCAGCCAGAGATGTAATCATAGACTAGCTTGGAGACATTGGTATTATTGCAGACCACTATGAAAACCGGTGGAGTTAAACCTTTGGCCTGGGCTTCAGTGTTCTGCTCCCACTGGCGATAGTATTTTCCATAGTTTCCGTAAAGACTTTGGAGGGCCCCCTCCAATTCCACCGGAAGCTTTGGTTCCCCGCCGCTTTCATCCTTCGTACCGCGTCCTTTCTTCGGTAAATGGTCACGGATATGAAGCCATATATTGCGGTAAGTGGGTTGTTCTACTTGCATAGAGTCATCAGCAACAGGCACCCGGGGCACTTTTACAATGCCACACTCAATGGCATCTATGAGCGAGAAATCAGAGACTACCCAAGGGAAAAGTGTGGCTTCAGGATAACCCGAGCCACGTAGAAAGAACGGCGTAGCCGAGAGGTCGTAGATCGCCTTGACACCAAGTTTCCTCTTTACTGCCTCCAACCCTGAAATCCAGACACGAGCTTCCTCTTCACGCTTTTCAGCCTCTTTTCGTTCGTCACCAACTAACTTGACATCCTCACCACCAACACGACGGCGGTAGCAGTGATGAGCCTCATCGTTTATGACAATGATGTTCCTTTTATTTCCCAGCTCTCGACAGACTCGGCGCACCATCTGGTCTGGTGTCTCAGTAAATGAGTTAGCTGTGCCTTGGGTAAGAATGTTCTTGGTAAGTTTCCCAGCATTGCCAAGTTCCCGTAACTTGAAGGCATGGAAGTTGGTAATTATGATTTTTGCTTTACCCAGTTCTGCCATCCATTCCGCAGGGAGGATATCCCGCTCATGGTAATAGTTCTGCGGGTCATTGGGCAGTAAGACACGCAAACGGTCACGGATGGTGATCCCTGGTGTGACGATAAGGAAAGTATCTGAGAAGCGAGCATCCTGAGGATTGGCTAGTTTGTTCAATACATGCCAGGCAATCAGCATAGCCATGACTACGGTCTTACCACTGCCTGTAGCCATCTTAAAGGCGATACGGAAAAGAAGAGGGTTAGCATCCTCATTAAAACGCCGTAGGCTGTTATCAATCCAAGAATCGCCGTATTTATTAGCTACCTCGGTGAGATAGATAGCAGTCTCCAGTGCCTCAATTTGGCAGAAGAATAGCTTACGTTCGCGCTCCGGGTTAGTCCAGTATTCCAGAAGGCGACGCGTCGTCTTTGTGATTCCTTGGTAATTGCCCTTCCGCCACAGAGACACTCTGGAGCGGATTTGATTGATGAAGATGTTTTCCTCGATACGGTCTTTAGTCCACTCCGTATCGAAGGCTAGTTGAGCAGCCTTTCCCTTTTTCTTCGGTTTGGCGATAGGGATAAAATATGAGCTTACACGTCTAGTTTCGGCGATTTCATTGGTAATCCCTTCGTCGGAAAAACGAAAGTGTCGTTTCGGCTCTTCGAATGGAGAATTGAGGATAGGGTTCTCAATTACAGCCTGTGCCATCCGCTTTGTCCCCTCACTTGCCACTCCACCTATTCACAAGCACCGGATATGAGTCGTGAAATCAGCAGTTAGACCAACTATGACGGGCTTGTTTGGGTATAGTAGCCCCTAACTACATGATAGTCAACATGGTTGATGCAGTAAGGTAATCACAGTATTGAAATCACCTCTGGAAGTGCACTGTCCGCTAGAATTTGCAACCGAGTATAGAACAAGGCAGGGAATAATGGAGTTGACACTTGTAACTATCCCAATGGCATAGGTGTGAGAACTCAGCTATTGTGCTTTTGCTAACTCGTGTTGCGAAAGTGCTTGGATGGAGAATATCAGGCTCCCTTACAGTGGGCGAGGGTAACTGTTGTTCTAATCCCTGTTAAGGCAGAATGAGGATATGGAGACTTTGGAAGCTGCAGCACTGGGGCATTGCTGCTGTAAATCGTGGTGGGTAATAATCTCTACCTTCGGTGACAGTGTTGCCTTTCCGTCTATAGCCAATTAACATCTTCTTGCAAAGAGACCAGGAATACTGATAATACAACCTGTGACAGTTCCTAATAACAGTAGCAATATCGCCCCGAAACGAGGCGGCCAGATTCGCTGGCTCAAGTTAGCTATAGCGCTTCTCGTCCTCGTCGTTCTCAGCTTCGGACTAGCTTACCTGCTGGGTTATATTGCGGAAAAATTTAACCTTCCTCTTTATGATTTTGCATGGTTGGCTTATTTGATTGTGTTTGGGACCTCGCTGGCAAGCAACCTAACGATTATAGCTCCTGTACCCTTCGCCGCATCAATAATGGTAGCTGCTGCCACAGAATGGAACCCTGTGCTGATAGCATTATTCGCCAGCATAGGCGCTGCTATTGGGGAACTCAGTGGCTACTATGCGGGATATCTGGGCAAAAAAATAGCTATATCTGAAAACATCGCATGGTATGGCTGCATAGAAAGCTGGATTCAGCGGCATGGAGTATGGGCCATACTTTTCCTCTCGTTCCAACCCATCATACCGTTTGACATAGGCGGAATGATAGCCGGGGTGGCAAAAATGCCATTGCATAGATTCTTGCCCGCACTCTGGCTAGGCAGATTCCCTAAGTACATTATTATTACCTATGCGGGGATCGGGCTTATTCACTTTCTCCCGATCTCGTATTAGCAAAATGGTATTGAGCGATTCATCCCAAATTGCCATGCAATTTCAGACAGGCGAAAGGAATCGGGTAGTGATTTCGGCTAAGTTCTCTATATCTTTCTGGCAAACAAACGGTTCTTGTCCACGGATGTCACATCCCGGCCTTATCACCTAGCCCCATTTACAAGCGTGGTTTTTTAGGCTAAAATAGATACGATTGGGGGCGGTTAGCTCAGTGGTTAGAGCGCTTGCTTCACACGCAAGAGGTCACTGGTTCAAGTCCAGTACCGCCCACCAGCCGAAGTGGCGGAATGGCAGACGCGCTACGTTCAGGGCGTAGTGTCCCTCGGGGCGTGGGAGTTCAAATCTCCCCTTCGGCACCAGCGCTTGTAGCTCAGATGGATAGAGCGTAGCCCTGCGGAGGCTAAGGCCGCGGGTTCGAGCCCCGCCAAGCGTGCCATGGGCGATTAGCTCAGTTGGCTAGAGCGTCTGCTTTACACGCAGAAGGTCAGAGGTTCAAGTCCTCTATCGCCCACTTTGGGGCTGTAGCTCAGTTGGGAGAGCGCCTCCTTTGCACGGAGGAGGTCAGGGGTTCGAGTCCCCTCAGCTCCACCAAAAAGGTAGTAATATTGCCCTGATAGGGGTTAATAACGTAACAGCAACGGCAACTTGACAATGAGGGCATACCTAGGCTACAATCTGCAATAGATAATCCCACGAGGGAGGGATATTGTGGCAAGAAGGACAGCCCGGAAGAGCGACCGCAAACTTTTCGACGAGAGAGAGCGTTTAGTCAAGGAGCAGCCTAGGTTAAGTCAATCCTATAGCCAGTTCCTACAGGATTGGGAGAAGTACAGCAAATATCAGCAAGTTTCAAAGAAAGCCGAAGAGTCACATAATTATTTAGTCTTTGGTGCTTCGTTTCAGAAATAGCCATAATGCCTCTTAACATCCCTCCACAAACACCTCTCTATCATGCCACTCACAAAGAGTGGTATTCGCGTCAGCAACTGATTAAGGATATCCAAGGTGAGACTCAGCGGGAGCTGATTGTCTACATTGCTAATCTCCAACACCGCGGTGGAGGTATTGACCAAAATGATGTGTTGGCATTTGGCGACCTTTTGCACGACAAAGCTGACTCAGATTTGGATCTTTTGTTACAAAGTCCTGGGGGTAGTATTGACGTAGCGGAAAAGATCATCTATATGTGTAGAAACAGCACAAAGAGTTTTAGGGTTACCATCGCTGAGAGCGCCAAAAGTGCTGCAACTCTTATTGCCCTGGCAGCGGATGAGATTGTTATGGGTTATACCTCAGAATTGGGGCCCATTGACCCGCAAATTGTTGTTACTACTGCTAGTGGGCAGACTATTGACCGCCCAGCCCAATCATTCTTAGATGGCTTGAAGGCTATACAAGATGAGGTAGATGGAGCCGGTGGTAAACTCTCTCCCGTATACTTCCCACTGCTCCAGCAACTTGATCCAGCACTCATCGATTTTTGCAAGAAGGCAATCCTCCGATCAAGACGTTTTGCCGAGAAGTGGCTCAAATACTCCCAGTGTAGAGATGATCCTAAGAAAGCCAAGAAAATAGCGAAACAACTCGTTGATCCCAAGCGATATCTCTTACACGGTACTGTGATTGATCACAAGGAGGCGTCAGAGGAACTTAAGTTACGTGTGAACTATCTGTCTCCTGACGACCTACTGTGGCAAGCTATTTGGCGTTTATATTGCACTTATGAAGTGGATATGCGAAGTGAAAAGCTTGCCAAGATATTTGAAAGCGCTACCGTATCAATACACCTCAAGTAACTGCTGCAAAGCAGGAATAAGTTGCTTCTTCTCAAACAGAAGTTCGGGGACTGTCCCGAGTGGCCCACCACCCCAGACAATAGAAAGAACCCTTGCCTGCTCATGCGTCGCTCCGCCGGGCAGCAAGGGTAGGTTCTACGCTAGTGAGTGTGAAACCCTACCCTCAGACTAGGAAAAAACATAGAAGAATCTGCCGTAAGAGCATCTCTTAACTGAAGGCTGCTGGTGAGCTTAGTCTCTTTTTTCTCGGAAAAACTTCTCTGTCTCTATAACTAATCGTTGGCTTTCTTCTTCTGAGGGCCTCAGATTGCTCTCCAACATACTGATAGATTCATCAACGTGAGGGAAGCTGTGCCGCATTTCGGCTATGATTTGATTTTGCTGTTCAATCTCCTCATCAAGGTCGCTAAAGTCAATACCTAAATCGAATCTTTGATTAAGGAATTCGAGAACCCTCCTTTGAGCCTTGGGGTCGTCCACCGGTACCAGATAGAAGGGAATTGGCACCCAAAGGTTAACCCCCGGCATATTTCTCCTCTTCGCTGCCCATAAAAGAAAGGAGTTTAGAGTAGGTCTCTGGCCGGGAGGCGTTTCATAATCCAGTCCCATGGCGAGCTTGTAGTGGCTCAAGGCTGCCTTCAGCCCTGGTGAATTGGAGACGCCCATTAGCTCCCGGGGAGCAGTATGGGCACTAAGGGAAACCATGCCACCAATAGTATGTAGCTCCTGAACATGACAATAATGCTCGGCTGTATCCAGAATCAGATTCAGAAACTTATACCATTGGTAACTGGGTGGGGTGCCACTAAAAACCACCAGGTTTTGCCTTGGACACAAAAAGAACTTGCTTTCAGGAAATTGAACCAGGTCATCTTCAATTGCCACTCCCCCTAATGGGAAGAACTCTACAGGTTCAATCTCACAGAAGCTTTGGCCTCCCAGTTTTCTATTCAAGTAATCAGTTACTTTTGCTCCTAGTTTGCTGGCATCTCCACTCCAGCCGACAACCAAGGATGAACGCTGTAGCTCAGGCTGCCAGGAGAATTTAAGAGGGCTGTTCATCCGCACTACCCCCCTTTTTGAAGAGTTCATCAATGTGCTCTTTTATCCACTTCTCATCCTCTTCCGTTATCGTCTCTGGCTTAGCCTGCATAATAGATTTTCTTTGGTCGAGCCTCTCTTTTATTTCTGAAGAGAACTCCTCATAGATGCCGTCAATAATGTCATCTATCTGAACCGCCATCTCATCAAGGGCACGGTAATCAATCTCGATTCTCAGAAAACTGGCGAGAATCTCGAGTACCGATTTTGATGCCCTTGGATAAGGGAATGGGGCCCTCGAGAGATAATCAGGTATCTCGCCCATTAAACAGATGGCCTCAAAGCCTCTCTTCTTAGCTAGCCCTAATAAGAGCCCGTTCAAGCCGGTGATACTACCCCCGTCGACTGTGCCTTCAATTTCGCTCATTAATATGGTATTGTCATAACCTTTTACTTCCTTGTTTAGGTCGTCTCTGCTGGTCACTGCCCAGACCCTTGGCTTCAGCGCATGATGAGTGAGAGCAACAGCCGCGCCTGAAGTGTACACTCTTCGGCACCCGAACCTTTCCGCCACATCTAAGACCAAATTTGCCATTTGGTAGGCCTTTATCCCTTCAGCGTATATCCTTCCTCCATCAGTGGGCTGTTCTTCTCCGATGAAAAGTAATAAATCTTTACTCTCAAGCCTCTTGTAATAAAACTTACTACGGGAAAACTCTAAATCTTCCAATACACCAGCTTTGATTATGACCCTCCTTGGATAAAAGAAATCCCAGGGCTCTATTTCGCCCAGTTCCTCGGCTCCAAGCTGCCCCATCAAAGTGTCAATGGCAATTACCCCAATGTTGGCGATCCCCGGCCAGCAAGCAATCATATCTGGTTTTTCCAGTTTCGGCTCTTTATAAAGTATGATTCCCAATTCTCGTCCTCTTTTCAAGTATACTACATAACTATTCTAGCTATTTGTCGGCTGAAGGGCAACAACTCTTCCATCGGCTGAAAACTCAAGCGGATGCCATTGGTTGATGAATAACGCCGGGCAAATTAATCCCTCGCAGCAATGCGAGTCCACTTTTTCTTCAGGGGTAATAAAATACAGTGGCAACTATATTCTGGACAGGGCTGAGATTAGGTGGGTAAGCTTGCTGTTGCTATTTGTCTTCGGCTAGAATGAATCAGAGGTCAAAAACGTGGGGGATGTTCTACTCCGTTCTCCCCTTTCCTTCTCTATCTCTGTCTCATTTCTCTATCTCTTGAGTTTCAGTCCCCTTTCGAGGATTAGCCTTTCTCCGCCATAGGAGCGTTTGATGGATAAGATTGCTCTCACGATTGATGGTCAGGATATTATAGTCGATAGGGGAATAACTATTTGAGTGGCAGCGCTCCAGAACAGCACCTACATTCCCCAGGCTTTCACTTCATCGAAAGCTAATCCCGGCTTTGACCCAATAGCCGAGACTCCAGAAACAAGGAAGTGTCTATCCTTTAACTAAGGGGTATAGGCGCTCCTCCAAGATAGCTTTGGCACCATTTATAATGCCGTCAATGACTTCCTTCACTGTGGGAATATCGTGAATTAATCCTACCGCCTGCCCGCAGGAGGCAACCCCTACATTGATGTCTCCCTCCTCCCACACTATTCTTCCCTTCGCACCAGCTAGCACAGGGAGCAGTTCTTCGATGGTGGCAGCTTTACTTTCCAACTCGTGGAATTCCTCTGCAGGCTTATTCCTTAGGTATCTATGTCCATCTTTGAGAGTGTGAGAAACAATCATCATAGTATCGGTTTCCTTAGCGTTCAGGAACCATTCCTTAGCCTTGGGATGAGCAGGACATTCCTTGGTCACGACAAAGCGTGTGCCCATTACTACACCCTCAGCGCCTAAGGCTAAAGCGGCAAGGAAGCCTCGAGCATCGGCGATGCCACCGGCAGCAAGCACCGGTATCTTCACTGCGTTGACTGTTGCGGGAAGGCGAACCATAGTGGTGACATCCTCCAGACCAGGCATTCCTCCAGCCTCATATCCAACTACGCTCACTATATCAGCTCCAACCCTCGCTGCTGTTATCGCATCCCTTGTCCGAGCCACCTTATGGATTACCGTTACCCCGCCATCCTTAAATCGCTTCATATAGGGCTCGGGGCTCCTGGCTGCGGTCTCCACGATGCGCACCCCTTCTGCAATCAAAGCATCGATATATTCTTCAGTATTCACGGGTCGGACCATAGGGGCTAAGGTGATATTTACCGCAAATGGCTTATCGGTGAGGCTTTTCGTTTTCCTGATCTCTTGTCTAAGCTCTTCTACAGTGGGGAACATAGCTGAGACTAAGGTGCCAAGACCTCCAGCATTCGATACCGCTGCTACCAGCTCAGCCGTGGAGAGGATATGCATACCCCCTTGCATTATGGGATACTGTATATTGAGCATTTCGGTCATCCTCGTCTGGAACATTTTCCCTCCTTTCTTGATTAGATTAGCATTAAGAGATGATAAAAGCAATGATTGAAAAGGCGGCTACCTTCGGCTATAATCAGGTAAAGATGCGAACCGCACTTAAGAGTCATAGTTTCACAATCCCCTTTCGAGGATTAGCGCCTCAGATAGAGATTTGAGATAGAGACAGAGGTCATTTGCCCAAGAGGCCACTCAGCATCCTCGCTATTTCGTCACACCATTGATACAGGTTCTCATAATCGTGAGTGTTGAGATAGCCTCTGTCTTTTATTATATAAAGTAAGCTAACTACTTCATAAACCGAACCTTTGGAGCGCGTCCGAAAATTGGGGGTAGGTTGGAGCCCTTCTGCTGAAGGGCTCCAACCACGCCTAGAGTGCCCCGATATAATCGGGGTAGGCTACCTTGTTTTGCTAGATTTTTTGACACCCTCGTTTCACTACGTTGAAGAAATACTTAGCTTCCCTGTCTCCTTCTCTTCCTGTGCCCTCGGCAATATTAGTGGATATGGATAGAGCTGCCCTCCTTATCTGCTCTCCCAAGGGAAATTGGTCTCTTTGATCGATAGAATTGGAGATTTCAGATACCTTTTCATAAAGAGCAACAGATTTCTTCCAAACCTCTAGTTTCTCGAATTTGAACATCCTACTCCCTAAGCAAACACGCATAGGCGTTTGCCCACCAACGAATCATGGCTGCAAAGCAGGTTGCAAATAGGCTGTTCGAGATACCGTTCGTGGTGAGCCAGTCGAACCACCCTTCGACAGGCCTGTCCTGAGCGGAGCCGCCCCCATTCTCTGTCTCCTTTCTCTGTCTGGTGGGTTTCAATCCCCTTTCGAGGATTAGCATCTTTCCCACGTGTGACTATGAGTGAGGCTGCTGAAATCCTTGGGATTCATCGTTTCAATCCCCTTTCGAGGATTAGCATCTTTCCCACTTGCGGGCATGGGCTTGCGATTGCGTTAAGAGGATTCTGGTTTCAATCCCCTTTCGAGGATTAGCATCTTTCCCACCTTCGTAGCCGCAGCCGAACCCGTTCTCTCCACCGCCCAGTTTCAATCCCCTTTCGAGGATTAGCATCTTTCCCACATCAAGACAAGGAAGCTATCTACAGACGCATGAGCATGTTTCAATCCCCTTTCGAGGATTAGCATCTTTTCCACCTCAGAGTTTGCGAAAGCTTCGGGCTCAAGCCAG
>JAUWRG010000059.1 GCA_030610655.1 Dehalococcoidia bacterium | reverse complement strand
AAGCGCGCCAGGGAGCGCAGAAGAGAGTCGGTGGCCCCAGTGGCGGTGAGATGATCCAAACGTCCAAGGGTGCAGCGAACACGTTGTACAACCCGTGTACCCTCTCGGTGATTCTCCACGACCTGGAGATAACGATATGGTTCAGTCCCTTTTACCCGGATAAACATGTGGCGCCCCCTAATTAGACACCACATATTGTGGCACTATTCACCTGCATTGTCAAGGCTATCGGAGGTGAAAAATCTCGCTTATTTGGCACCACATTTTGCCATGCTAAGGACAAAATCGTAGCTGGAGCGATGAGGCCTCGTAGCTAGCTCTCGGAAGGAACTGTAGAACTTCGGCTTAGAGCGCAGAGTTGACAACCTTTCTTGGATTGCTATAAGATTGAAGGAAAGATAGGAGGTCTGAATATGACAATGGCATTAGAGGGAATAAAGGTCGTCGATCTCACCCGCCTTGCGCCGGGACCCTATTGCACCATGTTCCTCGCCGACCTGGGAGCGGATGTGATCAAGATCGAACCTGGGGGAGGGCGCGCCCAGGCTTTTTCTTCAACCATGGCTGGAGAGGAGAGAAGAGCCTACGACGCCGAGAACCGCAACAAGAGGAGCATTGTTCTAAATCTTAAGGCACCGGAGGCTCAGGAGATCTTTTATAAGCTGGCCAAGGATGCCGATGTCATTGTGGAGGAATTCAGGCCTGGCGTAGTAAAACGCCTCGGAGTGGACTACGACACCATAAAGGAGATAAACCCCAGAATAGTATATTGTTCCGTTACCGGCTACGGGCAGGACGGCCCATATCAGGAAGCATCGGGACATGATATCAACTACATATCGATTGCCGGGGCCCAGGGCATGATAGGTCAAAGGGATGGTCCTCCAGCGGTAATAGCCAATTGGCTAGCGGACTATGCAGCGGGCGGCATGCAAGCCGCTATAGGGATTCTCGCCGCCCTCATGGCGCGGGAAAGAACGGGAAAGGGACAGTATGTTGACATTTCAATGACGGATGGCGTTGTCTCATTGATGCATGCCGAAGCTGCTCAATATTTCTCTACCGGCATAGTGCCTACAAGGGGAGACGTGCTCTTTTTTGGTGGGATGCCTGTTTATAATATCTATGAAACGAAGGACGGAAAGTATGTTAGCCTGGGAGCACTGGAGCCGTGGTTCTATCAGAACCTGTGCAAGGCATTAGGCAGGGAAGACTTCGGCCCCTACGAATTCGACACAGGCGATAAGCGGGAAGAGATATTCGCCTATTTTCGAGAGACATTCCTCACCAAGACACGAGATGAGTGGGTAGAGTTGCTAAGACAAGCTGACGTTCCTGTAGCCCCCATCTACCCGCTGGACGAGGTGTTCTCCGACCCTCAGATAAATCATCGACAGATGGTGTTGGAGTTGGACCACCCAAAGTTTGGCAAGGTAAAGCAGGTAGGGATTTCCATCAAGCTATCGGAGACGCCGGGGCAAGTAAGAAATCTAGCCCCTCTAGCCGGCGAGCATACCGATGATATTCTACAGGGCTTAGGTTATAGCAAGGAGAAGATCGAGGAACTGCGAAGCGCTGGCGCAATTGCCTAGCTTCTACTTGCTTTAAAATGGGCTTATTCCGTTCGCCTTAGTCACGTAGAAGGGCTTGTCCCTAGCCTTTCCGACGGGGGGGGGGTAATACCGACGGCTTGGTTGGAGCATCTGTTCTAGGCTACCCTCTTCTGTTCCAAGAGTGACATATTCCATTCGTCCTGTCCGCCTTGCGGACTCCGATACTCCGTTCGGAGAGCTTGTCGAAGGGCTCACCACGAACGGCATGGGGCATCTTTTGTGCCATGACTCGTTGGCGGTCACTCATTCGCCTTCATCAGTTCCACACTTCTTTTGCAGAACCAGTGCCACTGCCCCCAAGGCACCCACATCATCCCCCAGTTGGGCCAGTTCAATGCGGACCGCCTTGGCCGAGATCTCAAAGGCACGCTCCCTGACTACCTCAATGGCAGGATCCAGAAGCAGCGAGCCCATTTTCGCTAAACCGCCTCCAATGAGGATGAGCTCGGGGTTAAAGATATTGACCAGGTTGACCAATCCGACCCCCAGATAATAGGCGGTGCGTGAGATTAGCTCGTGTGCAATGTAGTCACCATCCTGAGCAGCCTGGAAAACCGTTTGAGCGGTTACCTTGTTTACATCCCCTCCAGCGTAGCGCCGTATGGCCGTTGGAACTCCGGCCTCCATTTGCCGCACTGCCTCTCGGGCGACAGCCGTGCCTGAGGCATAGGTCTCCCAGCACCCAGAGCTTCCGCACTTGCAAGGTGGCCCATTGACATCGATGATCATATGCCCTATCTCGCCGCCGGCACCAGATGTGCCGGTGTAGACCTGCCCATCAGCTATTATCCCACCACCAATGCCGGTGCCCAGACCAACATACACCAGATTGTCAACGTCCACCCCAGCCCCAAAGCGATGTTCCCCTAGAGCGGCGAGCGTGCAGTCATTCTGCAAATATGTAGGTAGATTAAACTCACGCTGGATGATGTCACACAAGGGGGTGTTGTGCCACCCCGGCAGGTTCGGCGAGGAAGTGATGACGCCTCTTTGAGTATCATGAGCACCAGCAACACCAATCCCTATGCCGGCGACGTCCGCTCCAGATATCAACTGGCTTATGGCCTCGATAATTCGCCCGATAACTGCGTCAGGCCCCTCATGCGCGAGGGTGTCTTTCAAGCTTCGTGCCTCGATGTTGCCGTCGGGGTCCGCCAAAACGGCATTTATCTTCGAGCCTCCCACATCCACCCCTACAATCAACTGTTTAGTCACGCTCATAGCTCACCTAGAATATAGGATAATAGGTTGCAGGTCAATCTTGTGGTGTGGGGAATTATATGCAGGCCAAAGCCTGTAAGCATAACAGTTCTGCACAATGCTACGGTGAGCATTCCTCAAGACGGTTTGTGATATCCACCCGCGTGGTCAATGCATCACGACTGAGCCGCTACTTGAGAATCTCCAACCACTCATTGGCCCATTCGATCAACTCTGCGTTCTGCGAAATTGCGATACAATGCTCAAAGTCGCTGATGGCCTCGGCATCCCTCCACTTTCGAGCGTAGCAGCATCCCCGGTTATAATAGCAGCGATCGCAGCTGGGGTCGAGTTCAATGGCCTTGTCACAGTCGGCGATGGCCTTGTCATACTCCCACTTAAACATGTAGGCCCACCCCCTGTTGTTGTAGGCCATGGCAAGGTTGGGGTCGAGCTCGATAGCCTTGGTGCAGTCGACGACAGCCTGGTCATATTCCCCATTCCACGTGTATGCCACCGCCCTGTAGATGTATGCAATAGCGTAATTGGGTTCGAGCTCGATAGCCTTGTCGCAGTCGGCGACAGCCTGGTCATATTCCCCATTCCCAATGTAGGCCCACCCCCTGTAGCTGTAGGCAAGAGCGTAGTTGGGGTCGAGTTCGATGGCCTTGTTGCAGTCGGCGAT
Source organism: Dehalococcoidia bacterium (assembly GCA_030610655.1). Classification (GTDB taxonomy): domain Bacteria; phylum Chloroflexota; class Dehalococcoidia; order E44-bin15; family E44-bin15; genus DAOUVR01. The sequence goes on along the minus strand of JAUWRG010000059.1, from coordinate 6,483 downwards.
GACCTGGTCATACTCTCCCTTTCCAAGGTAGGCATATGCCCTTTTAACATAGGCATCAACGCAGTTAGGGTCGAGATCCAGCGCCTTGTTGCAGTCGGCAATGGCCTGATTATAGTCCCCTTTCTCGTTATAGGCCCACGCCCTTTTTACGTAGGCAAGAGCTAAGTTGGGGTTGAGCTCGATGGCCTTGTTGCAGTCGGCGATGGCCTGATCATACTCCCCCTTCTCAGTATAGGCCCACCCCCTATAGCAGTAGGCAACAGCGCAGTTGGCGTCCAGCTCTAGCGCCTTGTTGCAGTCGGCAATGGCCTTGTCATACTCCCCCTTCTCGTTGTAGGCATACGCCCTTTTTACGTAGGCCATAGCGAGCATGGGGTTAAGCTCCAATGCCTTGTTGCAATCGTCAATGGCCTGATCGCATTCCCCCTTTTCGGTGAAGGCATACGCCCTGATTAAATAGGCGCCAACGTAGTTGGGGTTCAGTTGGATAGCCTTGTTGCAGTCGGCGATGGCCTGGCCGTAATGGCCCTTCTCGTTGTAGGCACTCGCCCTGTTTATATAGCCTTCAACGCAGTTGGGGTCGAACTCCAGTGCTTTAGTGTATTCTGCTATGGCCTGGTCCCACTCCTTTTGATCTAGATATTTATTTGCCTGTGAAACGTGCTGTTCAGCCGGCGACGGGCAGCATGCTACCGCCACTAGCGACAGCACGAATAAAACCAACAGTAGCAACCAAACAGCACTTCTGAATGTGCCCATAACTCCTCCTTTTCTGAGGACATGTTCTCTTTCCATCGCTAGTCTCACCATGCCTGATGACGCAATGGCCTTCGTTCTAGAATCGGCACGCAACTTAATAAAAATCAACAGAATATGGTGTTTGTTTTATCATTGACAGCATGAACAAGAACAGTGCCAATAATGGCATTAGAAGAACCTTACTAGGGGTTGTCTTGAGCATATATCCAACCCCTTTGGTAAAATATTTTACTATCATGCTCTCTTACTTCATCAACCTTTTGTGTCGCTGGTATAGCTCTATGCAGTAACTAGCAATCATATCGGAAGGTTGGCAGTAATTGCCGAATGCCTAAACACGCATTCACTGGCGAATTGTGTAAAACTGATCACCCCGTAGCTACAGGAGTTCCGCTATTCATTGTCCAGTACAAGTATCATAAGGGTCGATTTCGCCTATCGAGGTGGTTTGGTTCGCCACGACTTCTACCGGTCCATAGACCATCCAATCGTAGCTCGCTCCGGGGGGGCAATAGACACGAACATAGTAATATCCTGGTTCGATGTTCTTGAACAAGAAGTATCCGTCCGTATCAGCGGAACCCCTTTTCACTGGAGATCCCACTTGGACGAAAAGTCCAAAGAGGTAATCAAAACCATCGCGTGTGAACAACTGGACCCCTGCCCGTGTCCCCTGTTCAACCTGCCACGATTTCCCGTTCCACGTTATATGACCAGCTAGGTTCCCTTTGCCCTCGCCTGGTGGTGGATACTCAGTCGCCTCTGGCGTTGGCGTTGGCGTCGGCGTAGGTGTTAACGTAGGTGTAGAGGTAGGCGTAGGTGCTGCCCCACCTCCTCCACACGCACTAGCAACACATAGAACAAGGGCAAGTAAAACGATGGGTACAACCGTTCTCCATTTCATGGAGCACCTCCTACTCACCTTTTCCGCCAGAGCCAGGGACTGGCTGCAAAATAAGACTGTTTGTGGGCTAGTCCTACAGGAAAATCGTCACTGTAAGAACGCCAGAAACCTACTACTTTCGCATTAGGTTGTCAAGAGGCAACGGGGCATCAGTGAGGGCTACGCAAGCCACTTCTTGTGGCGCGGGTCGTGCTTGATAACAAACACTTTATTAGTCGCTTTATAGCGATGATACACCAACATGAAGCCACGTCCATTGTCCGAGAAGTGAGGCCACTTCTGACGACATAAGAATGGGCCAGTGCTTAAGAAGGCCACCTTGAAATGGGGAGTATTTCGCCAAACCTTGCCAATAAAGAAGCCATGTATCAATCGCTAAGGACCCTGCTCACCGCCCTCTTCCAGTCGGAGTAGAAATGTTCCCTTTTTTCCGCATCCATCTTCGGTTCAAACCTAGCTCCCAATCGCCACAGAGAAGAAAGCTCCTCCTGATCACGCCAAAACCCCGTTGCCAGCCCGGCCAGGTAGGCCGCTCCCAAGGCCGTAGTTTCAGTGATAACCTGCCGTTCAATGGCAATTCCAAGGATATCCGCCTGGAACTGCATCAATACATCGTTGGCTACTCCTCCACCATCAACCCGTAGCTTTTCAATCCCCATCCCGGCATCCTGAGCCATTATGTCCAGGACATCCCGTGATTGATAGGCGATGGACTCCAGAGCGGCTCGAACAACATGCTCCCTCCTCGTACCACGGGTTATGCCCAGGATAGCGCCGCGAGCATGCATATCCCAGTAAGGAGCACCCAGCCCAGTAAATGCCGGCACCATATAGACGCCACCTGTATCTTCGACCCTGCGGGCTAAAGTCTCGCTATCTTTAGCCTCGCTTATTATCCCCAGCCCGTCTCGTAGCCATTGAATCGCCGTTCCGGTATTGAAAATGGCTCCCTCCAGTGCATAAACCGGCTTGCCATCCCCCCCGCAGGCAATAGTGGTCAAAAGGCCACCAGAAGAAGAGACCGCCTCTCGACCGAGGTTAAGCAGCAGGAAGCAGCCAGTCCCATAGGTGTTCTTTGCCATCCCCGGCGTGAAACAGGCCTGCCCGAAGAGCGATGCCTGCTGGTCTCCAGCGATGCTAGCGATGGGAATTCCCGACGGCAGCGCATCGTTGTCTGCGGTGAACCCATAAACCTCGCTGGAGGAGCGGACCTCAGGGAGGACCTGCGGCGGAATATCCATTTCCTGTATCAGTTCCTCGTCCCACGTAAAGTGATGAATATCGAACAGCATTGTTCGTGAGGCATTGGTATAGTCAGTGATATGGGCTTTGCCGCCAGTCAGTTTCCACACCAGCCAGCTATCGATGGTTCCAAATAATAGGTCTCCTCTCTGTGCCCTTTCTCTTGCGCCAAGCACATTGTCCATGAGCCACCTGATTTTGGTCGCCGAGAAGTAGGCATCGATGACAAGACCTGTCTTTTTTCTGACCAGATCCTCCAGGCCTCTGGCTTTCAGCTCATCGCAATAGGGCGCAGTCCTCCTGCACTGCCACACAATGGCGTTGTGAACCGGCTCCCCGCTATTCCTGTCCCAGAGAACGGTGGTCTCCCTTTGATTGGTTATGCCGATAGCGGAGATGTCCTTGACATTAATTTTCCCGCTTGCCAAGGCGGCACCGATAACATCCAGGCAACCCTGCCATATCTGCTCAGGCTCGTGCTCCACCCAGCCGGGTTGAGGATAGTGCTGGATTAACTCCCGATAGGCTGAAGCAATTGTTTCCCCTTGGTGATTAAAGACAAGCACCCTGGTTCCAGTTGTGCCCTGGTCGATGGCTAAGATACATTCCTGCCCCATGTCTCTTCTAAGCTCCTTTGATCTCGTTGTCCTCCCTATGTTTGAGCCAACTGGTATGTAGTCAGATTTGAAAAACAAGAGCCCTAGCCACTAGCCTGGTGGCATCATCCAGCGTGTGGGTAATGTGCTACATCCCGTTGCCGCGGGATAGAAAACTGGGTTTAGCGCAGTCAAATGCGTGTGGCTAGCCAGGCTTCCATATCGGCGAAAACCTGGCCATGTCCTGGCTCATTGAAAATCTCGTGGTAGAAGCCTTCATATTGCTTCAGCGTCTTATCTTCCGCGCCGACCCGCTCATATAGCATTTTACTGCCTTCAGGGTCGGACAACTGGTCAGCAGTTCCGTACATAATCAGAATGGGCAGGTTGATCTCCGGCATCTGGTACGGCAGGTTCTGCAACGTCTTGAGGAACTCGGCACCCAGGCGGGCGCGAATCTTGCCCCGGTAGACAAGTGGGTCATTCACGTAGGCATCCACCACGGCTTGGTTCCGGCTGATAGTCGATGCATCGATGACACTGACGCCCATTTTCGGGAGCAGCACTGAGAGCACCCGGGCTATTAATATCTGGGCCGGCGATATCCCAGAGCCCACCTTGAGGGTTGCCCCGGAGAGTATAAGCCCGGCCAACTCATGTTGGTGATGCACAGCATAGGCGGTAGCAATCGTTCCGCCCATACTGTGGCCGATGAGGAATATCCTGGTATCACCCTGCTCACCGCGAACTATATTGAAAAAGGTTTCGAGGTCGTTGAGGTAGTCCGAGAACCGTTCAACGTGGCACCGTAAACCCTCCGACTTGCCATGCCCGCGGTGGTCCAAGCTGTAGACGGCATAGCCTTTGGGCAAAAAATGGCCGACCACGTTTGTATAGCGCCCGCCGTGCTCAGCCAGGCCGGGGACAACCAGCAATACCGCCTTGGGCTCTCCGTCTGGCAGCCAGCATTGATAGTAAAGATCAAGGTCCTTGAGTCCCTTGAATCTGCCTTCTCTGTGTTCCATGCTTCTGCCTCCCAACTGCGGAGACGCACTGGTTCTGTACCTTGCCCGACGCAGGGTTCACCTTCCCTGATGGTTGGCTGATACAACTTTAGCAACTTGCGGATCAAATATCAAGTTCACGCGCTTGACAGTCACGCTCAATAGCCATAGAATCATCACTGCCGCGGGTAATAGCCGTGGACGTACTTATCAAAAGTTGAAATGAGAAATCGCGGCCGAAGATGTTGATTTTACGAGGGAAAACCATTGACGCTGAGGTAATCGTAGTTGGTGGAGGGCCTACCGGGGTAGCAGCGGCAAGAGCGGCTTCGGAGAGAGGAGCACAAGTAGTGCTCCTGGAGCGCTATGGGTTCCTTGGAGGCAGTCTTACCGCTTCTCTCGTCGGCACACTGGGCGGGCTTTACCTGAAGAAGGGGGAAAGCATCGATTACCTGGTGGGGGGCATCGCCCAGGAATGTGCCGAAACGCTCAAGTCGCGCGGGCTGGCGCTCGGCCCCGTTCCATGGGAACAGACGGCGGTGCTGCCCCACGCGCCCTACGGACTGAAGAACCTCTTCGATGAATGGGTGGAGAAGGCAGAAAACCTGTATTTGCTGCTACACACGCAATTGTGCGCGTGCTTGATGGAGGGCAGCAAGATTAGCGACGTCTCTATTCTCAACAAAGCAGGAAAGGAGAGAATCACGGCAAAGGTTTACATTGACGCCAGCGGAGATGGTGATCTCGCCTGCCAGGCTGGCGCCGAGATGGAGGGCAGCCCGGTGCAGTTCCCCTCGATGAACTTCTACATGGGTAATGTGAACGTTGCCGAGGCCTTCGCCGCCGGCTTCTCTACACTCCAGCGACTAATAGAGGACGCTATCGACAGCGGCGACTACGACCTTCCCAGGTGCGGTGGAGCCTTTATCCCCACCATGCAACCCAGACAGGTAGTAGTAGCCATGGGGAGAATTTCCATCAATGGCCGCCCGGTGAATTGCGCCGACCCAGAAGAACTGACCTACGCCGAGAGGGAGGGGAGGAGGCAGGCACTGCTCCTGGCGGAGTTTCTCAAGGCGAAGGTGCCGGGTTTCTCCGAAGCCTTTATTGTAGACACCCCAACCCAAGTTGGTGTTCGGTCAACACGCCGATTGGTGGGGAAATACGTCCTAAGCAGAGACGATGTGTTGAGAGGGGCTCATTTCGATGATGCCATATGTCGCTGCGCCTGGCCCATCGAGCTGCACGCCGAGGGAAAATCGACGGTCCTGGAATTCCTCGAGCCAGGAGAATACTATGAAATTCCTTATCGCTGCCTTCTTCCCAAGGAAGCGGGGAATTTGATCGTTGCCGGTCGGTGTCTTTCGGCCTCCTATGAAGCCCAGGCCTCAGCCAGGGTATCTGGGCCCTGTATGGCCATCGGTGAAGCCGCCGGGATCGCTGCCGTCCTGGCTTTGAAGAAGGATGGAAATGTAACTGAGGTCGATGTCTCAGAATTGCAATCCATCTTGAGGCAGAGGGGAGCAATCATTTAGTCATACCACTTTACCAGTCCTAGCTAAGCAAGCTTTTTCCTTTTTGTTTTTACTGCATTATTTCCTGGCCACCCTGGTTGGGCTTTTCAGTTCGCACCTTACTATGACCATTGTACTAGTCACTTTCTTATGATTATACAGTCGCAAGTCATGGCGATGTAACCCTCGACTTCAGCTTTATCCAGAACATCGAGGAGAATAACGGCAGGGCATTGGACTGCACAAAACGTGTAGCGGGATCTCCTTCAGATAGCTGAGTAACATCTTACCATTGTTGCGAGAGTTGTCCTGAATGAAGGGAAGGAACTCAACGAAGCAATGATAAAGAGGCTTCGCCCCACAATGACATCAGTCCGTCTGGGATATTTCTTTCACCCCCGGTCTGTTTGAAAATCGGGGGTAGGTTGGAGCCCTTCAGCGGAAGGGCTCCAACCACGCCTAGA
>JAUWRG010000056.1 GCA_030610655.1 Dehalococcoidia bacterium | reverse complement strand
AGCCCCAGGTCAGCCCAGGTCTTCATGTAGGCCTTCCACAACTGATAGCCCTTCTCTCCTGCCAACTGCGTCGGCGACAAGCGCTGGTTCAACAGAAATGCCCGACCATCGCTGATATGATCTATCTTCCCGCAGGACTTCAGAACCGCCGTTGGCCCCTTCTTGTCCAGACCCGGCCCGGGGGAGATACCGCCATCGTAGAGGGCATCGCCCAGCCTCCTCCCATTGGGCAGGGCATGAACCATATTGGCCCAGTAGATGTTCCAGCTCACATTCTCGGGAAGGGCAGGGTAGTTGTTCCCTGAGGGGCACTTTATCTCATGTGAGTGCCTCGCCACCTCCCTCAGGCAGCGCACCATTATGTCGTCCACATAATCGTCATCATTGCCCCACTTGGGAGCATTCTTGACGAAGTCAAGGCGCATCTCCTCATAGCCTTCCCAGTTGGCTTCAAGAGCGGTCATCAACTGGTCCAGGGTGTACTTCTTCTCATCGAATACCAGCTTCTTTACCGCTGCAAGGCTATCCGGATTCTCCGTCCAGTCGGAGAAGGTGATCCAGCCATTGCCTCTATCCCCTTGCGGATTCATGCAATCGAGCCCGCTCTCCACACACCTTTCATAGATGGCCGAGAGGAAGGGGCGACCGTAATGTTCGGGGGACTTGTACCGTCCTATGCCGACCACCCGCACCATAAGGTTCGTCAGCCACTCCATCTGCTTCACCCATGCCTCAAACAACTGCTCGAAATCGGTGAACTTGCGCGTATCCCCTGTTTTCGGCCCCATCTGCATCTTGAGCACAGGGTCATAGCCGTTATGAAGGGCATACTCTATCATCTTGGCGCAATTAACGGTCCCATGGCGGAAGGGATGAACCCCGTGCTTGGTGACGGGGCAGGGTGACATGCAGGCCTGGAGCGCCCACTGCCTCATCTCCTCCAGGGGATGACCGTGCCAGTACATGCCGTTGGCGATCAGGAGGGGGTCATTTCGTATGTTGGGATAGCCAAGACCCTGCCTGATGCACTCGAAGACCTCCCGCATCACCTCATCCTTGACCTTGGGATGCCAGCGTAAGGAGAAGGTGGGATTGGAAACCCTCACCTGCCTCGCCGCCTGCATGAAGGCTATCGTCAGGTCGTTGCAGGCATCAGAACCATCCTTATTGACCCCTCCCAGCACCCACACATAGGCGGTGGTTACGCCCTGAAGGCCCTCCGACCCCATCGCCGGAAGAAAAGTGCCTGTTTCGTAGCAGCGGATCATAAACTCCCCCACCAGGTCAAGGGCTTCATCACGGGTAAGCGTCTTGTCGATATTCACATCCTTGTCGTAGTAGGGGCCGTGGTAGTAATCTGGACGGGCAGGCCACGCCGACTCAAAAGTCTCGATTCTAGCAACCATCTGGACAAAGTGGTCGAACTGGAGGGATTCCTGGAAGTTTCTCGGCGGCTTGGCTGGCACCCGCTCACAGGTCTCGGCAATCCTCAGCAACTCCTCCTTGCGCTTCGGGTCGGTCTCAAAGTTCTCCGCAACTATCCTCGCCAGCCTGGCATAACGCCTGGCATACCTGATTGCCGCCTCAAGACAAAGCTGCATCCCCTCCCAGCTCGGCAGCCGATCATAGAGGGGAAGGATATCAGGCCCCGGGTTTCCTGAGATCTTCTCCTCGGCATCATCGATCCTCTCCTGAATCTCATTGTAGATACCCTCAAACCCCCTGCTGAAAATCCAGGTAAAGTCCTTGCCCGCATAACCGCTGGCGCCTACAGGTACCGCTACCATCAGGGGACCGCTAAGGAACTTGACAATATCCTCAGGGGAGATGAGCTTTATCGTCCTATCAAGCTCAGCCTTGCCGGCCCAGTAGTTATTGATCTCAGCTATGACCTTCAACGACTCTTCCTCAGGCTCAGGGATGTGTCCCTGCGTGTTGTAGAGCTGCTCGTTTAACCAGCCGATCGCATCCTGATTCCACATCTGGGTATGGGGCAGGCTCCCCAGATAACCCATAATCTGAGCGTGATCGGTAATGAAGATGGTGATGTTATCCAGCACATTTGCCATGGCTTTTCCCTTCCTGAGCAGGACGGGGTCATCTTCATTCGCCCTAAAGGCCTCGGTAAATAGCAGCGGCCTTTCAAGGTCAATCTTCAGGCCCGGGGCATAGACCCCTCCTATCGCCCCTTTCTTCCACACCGCTTTCCTCAGGTAGTCAAGCCGCTTCGACCTCTTTTTCTCCGATGCCCACCACCATGCCCGCTCCTTCTCCAGCTCCTCTACCGGCTTATCCGGCGCTCTACTTGTCTTTGCTATTATCTCTGCCACTTCCCTTACCTCCTTTTTTTAAATTCATACTTTTGTGGAAGCCCTGCAATCCTCACCCATACTACCACCTCCTTCCCATGTCGTTCTCCTTTGGCATGAAAGAGCAAATGCTTACTTTTCCCCTACCCTATACTCACTTTGCCATCTGCCTATACTGACGCCTCCACACTGGATCACCAGTTTCTTCACCTGAGTGGTCGATAAACGTCATCTCGTCGTAATACTTACACTTGCTGGCATCCATATTCCACAGTGTCAAATAGGCTGATTCACCCTCCGTCACAAACACTGGCGGACTAATTTTTAAATTGGAACCCCCTTTCAAAACTCCACACCAGCCGGCTCCATCGTGACTAATGTGGCGGCCGCCGAAATTTTTGCATTTCGCGCACGCTTTGTCGGGTATATATTCTCTCTCTTCCACGCTTTTAACTTCGGGTATCAACCCTCTCGCTGCGTCCTTCCACTCGGCTCCTTTCCTCGGCATGGCTTCCATCCTTCCGTATATGAATATTTATAGGCTATTTTAACACCTATGAGTTAATTTGTCAATGCACTGAAGAGAAATGTATGCCCGATAACGGAATTTCTACAGTTTGCCACAACATTATCGTATTCTATAATATTCCTTCGGCTTTTGTCAAGTTGTGTGGAAACAGGCACGGCATCCTTTCAAAGAATCTTCGATATAGGCTCTCTCCAGCGCTTCAGGGTATTACCCCACCTTTCAAAGAATCTTCGATATGAGTTCGCCCTCATCGCGCGATTTAAGGTTAAGGAGGATGTTGCTAAAGAATTCGGGGCCCCCCGATTCTACCGGAGGGCCCCGAAAACCACTATCTCCAGCCTATCCTCCACCTCTAGCCTAGCCCTTGCACCGTCCTCTGGATGATATTATCCTGCGTCTTGCGGCTGATGTCCACGAAGTGAGCGCTGTAACCCGCTACCCGCACTATCAGCTCCTGGTACTTCTCCGGCTCTCTCTGCGCCGCCCGCAACGTCGCATCATCTACCATGTTGAACTGCACATGGTCCAGCCCCAGATCGGCCCCCGTCTTCATGTAGGCCTTCCACAACTGATAACACTTCTCTCCTGCAAGCTGCGTCGGCGACAGGCGCTGGTTCAACAGGAATGCCCGACCATCGCTGACATGATCTATCTTCCCGCAGGACTTGATCACCGCCGTTGGCCCCTTCTTGTCCAGACCCGGCCCTGGCGAGATACCCCCGTCATAGAGTGCATCGCCCAGCCTCCTCCCATTGGGAAGTGCATGAACCATACCGGAGAAGTGGATGTTGCCGCTTACAGAGGGAGACCATCTTGTCCATGTCTACTTTCAATCGTTGCTCCCGAACACCTTTCTCTGTAACTAGCTAACCTTTTGCATCACCAATATGCGCTCGTATTTGGTAGTTCTTGTTTTACGCCTCGATCGGCGGATGTCTGGTATTTCATCGGTGTGGATAAGCTGGGTGGTCATTTGACCGTTGTTAACTTCATAAGCTAAATCAGAAATAACTTTTGCTGTTTGCCTCTTTGTTCCGTTTCTCTCAACATCGCCTAGTACAAGCACACAATTCCCGCCTACTCTTAAGACCCTATTCATTTCCCGTAGGCACTCCGCCATCTGGGGAATATATATTTGGGCGCTAGCTGTTAAGGACTGATCTAGCTTCTTCCAGTCGGAGATGCCAAGGAACCATAGTCTGAGGCGGTTATCTCTCGCATAGTCGAGGGCATCGAAGTAAGGGGGGCTTGAGATAATAGTATCTACGGAAGAGTCATCTAATGATAGCCTCATGGCATTTTCCTGCGATACTTTCCAACTAGCCTGATTCCTCAAGTCTGTAAATAAGGTACGCCGATAAGCGCGTTCAACTTTAGCTAGAAGCCTTGATCTCAAGTCACGGTAAGAATACATATGCGGGTATCTTTCAGGAGGGTACACCTTGGTGCGAAGATAGGGAGTTAAATGGCTAGCTGGATATGACAGAAAACCTGGTCGGACATGGTGGAGTATGCCTAGTAGACAGGCCATCAGAAAATAGTTTTGATTTTCCCAAAGGACGTTAAAAGCGCAAACTACCTCTTTAAGGGTTTCAGGGTGGAAAAATTTTCCAACCCATTGCGGTGCTGTCTCATACTTGACAAAAGGAGCGTTTTTCTCAACCTCAATTATAATCTCATTGGCTTCTATTAACGCCTTTTGTTTGCTGTTTGGAGCAGAAAGTTTGCCTCTAGTAATTACGTAGGCATATGGACTTAGATCATTAGCTACGGTATTGCGTCCAGCGAGTACACACTCTAGCGGAACGACTCCAGAGCCACAGAATGGATCAAGTATTATGTCGCCGGGTTTTGAATATAGCTCAATAAGAACACGGACCATGCCGGATTTTAGCTTTCCCACATATGGCGCTAGTTGGTGCATAGAGCTTTCTTTGGTGTTGAATGATCCTGACCAAAGACGTGCATCTAGTTCCTGCTGCTTTTCCTCTAGTAGTGATTTCAACTCTCTGCCTTGTATCACGGCCTATACTTTCTCGGTGGTCTGGAATCAACTAATTTCCCTTTGTGAAATATCTTAATTTCTCTCAACACATTTCCTGCACCATCTTTGGTGATTTCAATTATGACTTGCCAGATATGGTCATCGAACTCGTTTGTCCTAACTCCGTGCGAAGCAAGAATCTTGCTAGGTAATTTAAGGGTGTGTAAATCATGAGGGGGTGGGTGTTTTGTAGGGAAGGGATTGCTTGGGGCAAAAGGAAAATGTCTGGTGCCACGCCGAGCTTCGTAGGAGGCAATTTATTTTGGTATTTTGGGCATGGGCGGAGAGGTGTATTGCACCTTGCGTCTTTGAATACTACAGCATCCACTTGTTTGCCCCTCTTGATCATATCTCCTGTGACCCTGGTAAAGATGATAGCTGCTGCTCCGTGAGGTGGCTGGTTAACGATGGCCCCGTCGAGGTGACATCAAACGATGAATTCATTTGCCCAGAGAGGTCTATCTGATATGCCGATGCTATTACCTTCACCTCCTTTAACCTCGACCGCCGCCATCTCTTTAGGCTTTTTCGCCACCATCACTTCGAAATCAAATCTTTGGCGTGCCCCTTGTGGCTTGTAATCTGTAATAGCTTTATTTACTTTCATAGCTTCAAGGACACTCGCCACCAACCCTTGTCTCTGAGTCAAGGATGAAGCAATGTATGTTCCTCTGATGCTCTCGACAGCAGAACGAAAAACTAACTTAGGGTGATAGTCAGCCGGTGTGAGGCCGTGAGCCTCTAAGACTTTTGGATGCAGAGTGTCCAAACGTTGTAAAAGATCGATTGCGGGCTTAATCTGCGCAGTAGCTTTGGGGTCGTGACTGCATGGTAACAGCAAAGTTGAATCCCTCCGTGGAGGTTGCTAAAAGTTAACAGTTTCGCCGCCAAATGTCAAAGGCTTGACATCGAGGTGCGAATAGCGAAAAATAGAGTCATGCTTTTAAGGGTGCTGGAACTGGGCCCCTTCGCTGCCAACTGCTATATCGTGGGTGCGGAGAAGACTAAAGAGGGGATGATCATCGACCCCGGCGCTGAGGCCGAGGCCATACTGGATATGGTGAACCAGCTTGGGCTTACTATAAAGCTCATCGTTGCCACCCACAGCCATGTTGACCACATCATGGCGCTTCGTAAGGTAAAAGAGGTTACCGGGGCTCCCTTTGCCATACACGAGGCTGAGTCCAGTGGCAAGTTGATGCAGGGAATGGCAAGAATGATGGGCATGATAGCGGGAGGCTCGGGCAAGCCACCTCCCAAGCCAGACAAGCTACTGAAAGAAGGCGATTATATAGATATTGGCGACCTCAGCTTCAGGGTTCTCCACACACCGGGACATAGCCCTGGAGGCATCTCTATCTACGGGCATGGAGTGGTCTTCAGTGGGGACACCCTGTTCAATTTCGGTATTGGCAGGACGGACTTCCCCGGCTGCAGCTATCAAGTCCTCATCGATAGCATCAAGAACAAGTTAATGACATTGCCCGATGAGACCATCGTTCTCCCTGGGCATGGATCCCAGACCACCATCGCTACCGAGCGTAAATGGAACCCCTTCCTGAGCGATTAGCTCAGCCAAGAATCCCGGTCACGTGCGCCAGAACCGGCGCCAGTACCAACGCAATTATCGACATCAGCTTTATCATGATGTTAAGCGAAGGTCCGGATGTATCCTTGAATGGGTCGCCCACTGTATCACCAACGACCGCGGCTTTATGAGCGTCTGAGCCCTTGCCACCGAAGTTGCCCTTCTCGATCCACTTCTTGGCGTTGTCCCAAGATCCACCAGCGTTGGCCATCATGACGGCAATCAGGAATCCAGCGGCGATGGCACCGATTAGGAAGCCGGCGAGTGCCTTTGGTCCCAAAAGAAGGCCGACGATAATGGGCGCCAGTACGGTGAGAAGCCCAGGTAGGATCATTTGCTTGAGTGCTGCCTTGGTGCAGATATCGACGCATTTTCCATACTCGGGCCTCGCTTCACCTTCCATCAGGCCCTTGATCTCGCGGAACTGGCGACGGACCTCGTTGATAATTGTAAAGGCGGTTGTGCCTACTGCGTTGAGGGTTAGAGCGCAGAAAAGGGCTGGCATCAGGACGCCGAGGAACACGCCAGCAATCACAGCGGGATCGAGCAGACTGATGTCAGCCACTCCGATGCCCACCGCCTGGGTATAGGACAACATCAAAGCGAGGGCGGTGAGTCCCGCTGCCCCGATGGCAAATCCCTTTCCTGTTGCTGCTGTGGTATTGCCAAGGGAGTCCAGGGCGTCAGTCCTTTCCCTGACTTCGGGGGGCAGGTCTGACATCTCAACGATGCCGCCAGCGTTATCGGCCACTGGACCATAGGCATCGGTGGCCAGAGTGATCCCCAGCGTGGAGAGCATGCCAATTCCGGCTATGGCGATGCCATACATGCCGGCGAAATAGTTGGCCACCAAGATGGCAATAACGATAAGGATTATGGGGGGCAGGGTGCTCATCAGTCCATTGGCGAACCCGCTGGTTATCGTGGTTCCTGCTCCAGTTTGAGATGCCTGTGCGACGCGGCGTGTTGGTCCGAAGGCGTAGGAGGTGAAGTAGTTGGTGCTCTCGCCAATGACCATACCAGCGATTAGACCAGCGAGGACAGCCCACATTATTCCCCAACTAGCGCCGAGGAAATATATCGCAAGAGCGGCAAAGCCCGCGGTCAGGATGGATGCTGAGAAGGTGCCACGGCGCAAGGCGTTAAGCAGGGCACTCATCTCAGGTTTTTCGCCTACTCTGACCAAAAATACCCCAATAATGGAAGCGACGATGCCACCAGCAGCGATCATCATCGGTAGCCACCATGCCGTCTCGGTGGAGGCTAGGCCAGCTACTACCGCTACTGTAGCCAGAGTCATGGTGGCAATGATGGAGTCCACATAGGACTCGAATAGGTCAGCGCCCATGCCAGCGACATCGCCGACATTATCGCCGACAAGGTCAGCAATGACTGCAGCGTTTCGCGGATCGTCCTCGGGGATGCCCTGCTCCACCTTACCCACAATGTCGGCTCCAGTATCGGCCGCTTTGGTATAGATGCCGCCTCCAGCCCTGGCGAAGATGGCTACTCCTGAGGCGCCGAACCCGAAGCTTGGGATAATCTTGAGGAAGTCAACGCTTCCATGAAAGGCGAAGTAAAGAACGCTCAGTCCTAAGATGCCGATGGCGACGACACAAATCCCCATCACTGCGCCACTGCGGAAGGAGACTCGCAAGCCCTGGTTCAGGCTCTTCTCGGCTGCGGCGGCCGTTCTGGCATTGGACCTTACCGCCATATTCATACCGATAAAGCCAGCCACCCCAGAGCAAACAGCGCCAAAAACGAAGGACAGGGCAACCCACCAACCGAGGTGAGGGATTACCCCAAGGACGATGGCAATCACCACAACGAAGACAGCCAGCACCTGGTATTCCCTCCTCAGGAAAGCCATAGCACCCTCTTTGATGGCTTGTGAGATCTCCCTCATCCTCTCTGAGCCCTGGTCCTGTCTTAATACATACGTGATAAGAAATGCAGCAAAGGCAAACCCCAAAACGCCCGCGATTACTGCGAAATATATTGGATCCATGTTTTGACCTCCTGCAACTTAAGCTTCGACTAGCGCTAACTACATCTCTATTCAGGGACTCAAGATAACCCCTCCTTCTCTTAAGATTGCCTAGCGGTTCCCAACTTCTCCTCGAAGGCGGCAAGCTTTCCTTCCAGCCTCCACTGCCTGAGGGCAATGGTCAGGTCACCTCTGGTCCGCTCCAGTATACCTCGCACCGCATCGGTGGTTCTTCTTAGCCCTCCTGTCATTGCCTCGGGGAAATCCATGGTCACCAGAACTCCGTACATATCATCCATAGCCTCGAGCAGTTCCTCGCAGCGTGCGACATCTCCCTTCCTGATAAGATCGAGGATATGACGCCTCAACTCCCCAATTGCCTCTCCGAGACCATTGAGGTAGGCTGCGTATCCGATGCCCAACTCGTCAGGGTCTGGCAAAGAATCCTCCGTGATCAAACCCAGGGTGATGCAGCCCTCAACATATTCCTTCTGGGCACTAAAAACGAAGCCTGTGTGAAGGAACTCTTGGTGTTCAATCAGTGCTTCGTTTATCTCTTTGAGTAGGGCACGAGCTGAGGATAGCCGGGCTTTAGCTTCCTCGTAGTCGCCGCGGTGGACTGAGCGGATGGCATCTGCAGAATAGCGAACGGTTTCTCTGGAGAGGCGAAGCGCCTTCTCCCGGGCAACATCCTTGGTCGACAGGGAAGAGCGTGCCTTCTCGGCGATCTGTTCCAGCCTATCGGTTATCTTGCTCATTCACTCAATATCCATGCTCTCGGCCAGTCGACGTGCTGCTTCCTCCACATCCTCTGCCCCCAGCACGGCGCTGATCACGGCAATGGAGTCTGCCCCAGCCGCCATCACCTCGCTGGCACTTTTCGCATCGATGCCACCAATGGCGACTATTGGGATCGATATTGCATCCCTGATCTGGTGGAGGGTCTCAAGCCCTACTACCTGAGCATCAGACTTCGATGGGGTTGGGTACATGGAGCCTACAGCAACATAATCAGCACCATCAGCCTGTGCTTGAAGCGCCCCTTTGCGGGTTCGTGTGGAACAGCCTAAAATCGTATCGATAGGGAGCAGCTGGCGTGCTGCGGAAATAGGGAGGTCATCTTGCCCCAGGTGAAGGCCGTCGGCATCCGAGGCTATAGCTATATCGAGGTAGTCATTCACGATAAATAACACATTAGACCGGGCGCAGAGCGCTTTTAGTTCCCTCGCCTTTGACAGTATCTCTCCTTTGTTTCGATGCTTATCTCGTAGCTGGATCGCCCTTGCACCGCCGCGAATCGCCTTTTCAGCAACCTCCAACGCATCCCTTCCCCTCAATGCCTCCGGGTCGATGATAACATGGAGACCGGCGATTCCCTTTTCGCAGCGAAGAATCTTGGCCGCCAACTCTCGCTCCAATTCATAGAGGGCGAAGCGCGCTTCTTTATACCTACTTGATTGTAGCATGAGTTGGGGGAGTTTGGCAAACTCCTCCAAAACGCGTAGCGATTCCTCTACTCTCCTTGCGTTGGCGGTGACGATGTTGGCAATGTCTTGCCGCTGTGCCTCACTGTCCGCCTCGGCGAAGGCGCCCACATCATCTGCTGAATCCCGAGCGGAGAGCAGATTCCTCTTTAGTGAGGCGTCCTCGACCGCGAGTCTATGGCGCAGGGACTTTAGCTTGGCGCTTAGTGAGGCATCGTTAAGAAGGAAACGGGCGACATCTTCGAGAGTGCGTAGGCCCTCGCTCATGCGGTTAAGGTTAGCATCGACAAGACGTAGCATTTTCCCTAGATGTCTTTGATGGCGTCGGGCATCTCTCCTTCCCTTGCAGCGTCGATCATCTCTCGGGCCTCGGAGAAGGTTTTTCGGTACTCCTCGCTGCGCATGTCCATTCCCAGTTGCTTCAGTCTGTGCTCGGTCCAAAGCCCGATATTACGTGGATCCTTGTAGTAGTCGGCGTCTGGCGTGGCTGGAGGAGGACCCTTGTCTTCAGTCCAAAGGTACGTCGATCTGGAAAAGGAGAAACCAGAGACCAGTCGAACGAGCTCGGTGCTGCCGCAGTGGGGGCATTCCGAAGATACAGGGTTGGCGATGCTCTTGGTGAACAGGCTCACCCTTTTTTGGCAACCTTTGCAGCGAAACTCATAGATGGGCATAACTGCTTACCTTATTCCGAACCTTCGGTGGGCATTTCACCGGTGGGCATCTTGGGCATTATCCCATGATCCATTTGGTCTAATGCCTCCTCATAGTCTGGAGTGATTTCCGTATCCTCCATGCCTCGGGTCATTCTTCTATTCCACTCCGCCAGAGCCCTGGGGTCGCTGCGCATCAAGCCAGACGTCAACTGGTTGTCGGAAAGGATATCATCATATACATCCTTGTAGGTCCCTCGGACGCTAAAGGTAGAGAAAAGGCGGCTCAGATCCTCGCTGCCACATGAAGGGCATTTGGGTGATGCCAAGGAGCTTCGCAGATAGACGCTCACCTTTCTTCGACAGTTGTTGCAACGATATTCATATACTGGCATTACAAAAACCCGGCTGAAATTCTGAGCATTCCCTGACCAGATTATAAACAAAAAGGCAATTTGAAGCAAGTTAGAGTCTCTTCCAACACAAGATGAGCCTGGAGAGGGTATCGATGTCTAACACAAGATGAGCCTGAAGGATTTATGATTGGGACATGCTGCTCCTTCAGCAGAAGGATCAATTTCCACAGGCCTTGTTTCTTTCCGGTGACGGTGATCGACCCCAAAGGCAAGTCGAAGACTCTTCGAGGTGAAGAAGACTTATCCCTGCGAGGAGGTGATGACGCCATATGAAAAGCTGAAATCATTGCCCCAGGCTCAGAGTTACCTGCGCCCCGGCGTAACCTTTGAAGAACTCGAGATCAAATGAGCGATAATCAATTTGCAGAAAGGATGCTGAAAGCTCGTTCCAATCCCTTTCAACCCTTCCTAAGAAGGGCTAACC
>JAUWRG010000057.1 GCA_030610655.1 Dehalococcoidia bacterium | reverse complement strand
ACACGACGACCCTTGCTGAGCCACGGTCTTCCAAGACCTCGGGCGAACTCGGTTCAAAGAATCTTCGATCTGTCGTGCCTTTTTGTTACTATACATCCTTCAGCAGAAGGACCACCTTAAATAACATACAAGGGCGAACGGATTAAACTTTATTTCCGTAACAATGACAAACGAAAGAGCCTCTTGCAGTGAAGTGAGGTCATCTCATCTACCTAAACGAGCCGGCCTCCCTTAGCGACCACGAATCTTCCCGCTCATGATAGCAGATTTCGAACCGCTTTTCGTCCTCAGTCTTTACCACGAAATGTCTCTCCCCTGGCTCTAACCACTCCTTTTCGACCTGCTTCACATCGTATTTCTTGCCTTGCCACACGAAGGAAGCAGGGCGGTCGGCGTAGGTGCGCCCGGAGTAGCAAACTACAGCAATGGGCTTATCGTCCATCATATTCGTGGTCTTCGCTTATGCTAGTCTTTCGCCTGCTCGTGGGTCAAGCCGCGGCGAAGGAGTCTTGATTTCCCCTGATGTCTTACTCTTGTGAGCACAACGTGCCACATGTACAACCTCAGCACGTGTGCTGGACACAAACCTCACCCTCGGGATCGCTATTCACCTGCCAATGGCACTTGCTATCATTGGCCGGTACAGCGGCCATAAAATCGGGAACAAGCTCTATCCATGCAATATCTCCTGACTGGCCGTCAGCGGTGGGCCACTCTCCGTGTTCGTCATAGTAATCATCCAGGGCTGTCTGAATAGCGTTCTTAGCTTCATTGCACGACATCGTCACTGTTGGCAACGGAGTCGGTGTTGGCGTTGGCCCTGGACATATAGGGCACGCTGATGCAGACACCAGTAAAATACCCAACAAGAACATCAATATAGCCCGTTTAGCTTGCATCGTTCTGCCTTTCCAAAATTGGGGGTCGCTGCTGTCCCCAATCTGTGGCCTGCTCATATGCATAGCCGATGCGGAGAAGCGTCTCCTCAGAAAATGGTTTGCCCAGGATCTGCATCCCTACAGGGAGCCCATCGCAGAAGCCAGCAGGGACGACCAGGCCGGGGATACCGCCGATGTTTATCGGCAGGGTGCAGACGTCGCTCAAATACATCTGGAGTGGGTCGTCCACCTTTTGCCCGATCTTGAAGGGCACCGTCGGCGAGGTGGGGGTTATCAGGGCATCGTAGTGCTCGAAGGCCTGCTGAAACTCCTGCATGATAAGAGTGCGCACCTTCTGCGCCTTGAGGTAGTAGGCATCGTAGTAGCCGGCGGACAGGGCATAGGTGCCCAGGATAATGCGCCGCTTCACCTCAGGGCCAAAGCCAAATTGCCTCGTCTTCTCCATGTCATCCCACATATTCTCGCCATCATAAGAGTAGCCATATTTCACCCCATCGTAGCGGGCAAGGTTTGCCATGGCCTCCGAGGGGGCGATGATATAGTAGGCGGCGAGGGCATACCTGGTGGAGGGAAGCGATGCCTCCCAGTCAACCGTGGCTCCGAGGTCTTCGAGCTTTGCGATAGCGGTTCGCATCACCTCCTCAACCCCTTTTTGCATCCCCTCAACGAAGTACTCCCTAGGAATGCCCAGCTTAAGTCCGTTAAGATCGGAGCTGAGCGCTTTTGTGTAATCGGGAACGGGATAGTTCACCGAGGTGGAATCCCTGTGATCGTAGCCAGCGATGACGTTCATTACCAGAGCGGAGTCGGTTACGTCTTTGGTCATAGGCCCGATCTGGTCAAGGGAACTGGCGAAGGCCACCAGGCCGTATCTTGAGACTCGCCCATAAGTGGGCTTAAGGCCGACGATGCTACAGAATCCCGCTGGCTGGCGGATGCTCCCCCCGGTGTCGGAGCCCAGGGCATAGATCGCCTCACCGGCAGCCACCGCCGCCGCTGGTCCCCCGCTCGAGCCGCCAGGGACGCTGCCCAGGTCCCAGGGGTTATGCGTGACAAAAAAGGCCGAATGCTCGTTGGAGGAGCCCATAGCGAACTCATCCATGTTCCCCTTGCCCACTATCACCACGCCTGCGTCTCCCAGTTTTTCAACCACAGTCGCATTATAAGGAGGGACAAAATTCTCCAGCATCCTTGACGCGCAGGTAGTGCGAATCCCTCTGGTACACATATTGTCCTTGATGAGTGCCGGGATGCCGGTAAGGGGTGTGGAATCGCCGCTACGTATTCGCTCATCAGCCTGCTGCGCCTGACGGAGGGCTAGCTCTTCGGTAACTGTAACGATGGCATGGAGCTTTTCTTCAACCTTGGAGATTCGCTCCAGGACAGCCCTCGTCAGTTCGGTAGAGGAAACCTCACCATTTTTGAGCAGCTCGTGACTTTGGTGAATGGTCAAGTCGTACAGGTTCAATCCTTCTCCCCTTTTTAATCCAGCACCGCTTTCACCCTGAAATAGCCCTCCTCCTGGTGGGGAGCATTAGCCAGAATGTCACTCTGGGGCAAGCAGGGTGCCACCTTGTCCTCGCGGATTACGTTCTCCAGGGGGGGGGGATATGCTGTGGGCGGGACATTGGTGGTATCAACCTCTTTCAGGATCTCGAAGTTCTCAAGGATATTGGAAATCTGTTCTTGGAATCTCTCGAGCTCCGCATTAGACATACTCATCCGGCAAAGGGTGCTGATGTGTAATACGTCTTCACGGCTCAGTTTCATTTTCACCCCCTGAGTGTGTGATTATAGCACCCAGGTGCACTCCAAAGCAACGCAAGAAAGGGTGTAATCTCGCTCAGATAGGGGGGGCTCTTCTCGTCGTTGCAAGGCACTCTCCTGTATGTCAATGAGGGGAGGAGTGGAACGGAGGGGCCATGTGTAATTCTTAGGGAGCGAAGCGACCGAAGAATCTGATTAAGATTAGTATAAAGGAAAATGATGGATCTTGGCTACAATAGGGTGAGTGTGTTAAGAACAATCGAGATTCTTCGCTGCCCGTTCACTTCGTTCAGGGCTTCGGCTCAGAATGACAGTGCAGCATCGGTTCAGTAAAAAAACTGGAGGGGTGTAAGAGGTTGCCACTGACCCATGAGAAGCATATAATTAAGCCAGGGAAAGAAGATGAGGGTGCTTCTCTGTAGTGGCAAGGGTGGTGTGGGGAAAACCACTATAGCGGCAGCAACAGCGGTGCGCTTGGCTGAGCTTGGTTATAGAACCATTGTGCTGAGCACTGATGCTGCCCATAGCCTCGCTGACTCGTTCGATATTAGCCTCACGGGCCATCGTCAGCCCACTGCGCCAAACCTGTGGGCACAGGAGACGGATATATCCAAGACTATAGAGACCTACTGGGGGATATTCAGGACTGGATGGCAGCGCTAATGGCATGGCGGAGTGGCATGGAGCAGATCGTGGCCGATGAGTTAGCTGTCTTCCCTGGTATGGAGGAGCTAGCAAATCTTCTATATATTATGGATTACCACAACAGCGGTGATTATGACGTGATCATTGTCGATTGTGCCCCCACCGGGGAGACACTGCGCTTCTCGAGCTTCCCTGAAGTTCTGAGGTGGTGGATGGATAAGATGTTCCCCATTGGGCGTACTGCTATCACTGTGGCGCAGCCCTTTGTTAGACACGTGATGGGGATACCCGTGCCTGAGGATAGGGTTTTCCAGTCGATAGAGAACCTTTACACCAAGCTCGATGGGATGCGCACCCTGCTTACTGACCCACAGGTCGGAGGGGAAGCAGAACCAAGATCAAGGTCGAATAAGAAAAGGGGGATAGTATATGCAGCAACATACCACAGAGCAGATGCGAAATGTGGTGCTGCTTTCTCATAGCGGCGCAGGAAAGACCTCGCTCTCCGAAGCGATGCTCTTTAACTCAGAGGCGATCAACCGTTTAGGAAAGGTTGACCAGGGGAGCACCACCTCAGACTATGACCCTGATGAAGTAAAGCGCCAGACCAGCATTTACCTTGCCTTACTCCCTTGTGAGTGGCAGGGGTTCAAGGTGAATATCATTGATACTCCGGGTTATGCCGATTTTGTAGCTGAGGTTAAGTCTGCGGTGCGCGTCGCCGATGGAGCAGTCATTGTCGTTTGCGCTGCTTCTGGTGTAGAGGTAGGCACAGAGCTGGGATGGGGCTACGCTGATGAGCAGGAGATTCCACGCTTGATCTTTGTCAATAAGATGGACCGGGAAAATGCCGATTTCTTTAGAGTCATGGAGGAGATTCGGGCGAATTTTGGGAATAAGTGTGTGCCTATAGAGATTCCCATCGGCGCCCAGGATGATTTTCAAGGGGTGGTCGATCTCATCAGGATGAAATCTTATAGTGGGCCTCAGTGGCAGGAGGGGGAGATTCCAGACTCCCTCAAGGAGCGAGCTGGGGAATTCAGGGAGAAGCTGGTGGAGGCGGTGGCTGAAACAGACGATGACCTGATTGCCAAATACCTGGAAGGTGAGGAGCTCACTGAAGAAGAGATCGTTCAGGGTTTACGAGCCGGTGCTACTGGAGGGCAAGTGGTGCCCGTCTTGGCGGGATCCGCTGGTCGGAATCTGGGCGCTGCCAGACTCCTCGATGCAATTTGCTATTATCTTCCATCGCCCCTGGATCGGGAGCACCTCACGGCAGTGAACTTCGCCACGAAACAGGAGGAAACTATCAGCGCCGATGCCACTGGCCATTTGGCTGCCCTGGTGTTCAAGACCAGCGCTGACCCCTATGTAGGCAAGCTTACCTATTTCCGTGTTTACAGTGGCACTATCTACAGTGACTCTACGGTATGGAACAGCACCAGGGAGCGACAGGAGCGAATTGGGCAGCTCTATGTGCTGCGGGGTAAGAATCAGGAGCCAGTGCCTCACCTGATCGCTGGGGATATCGGAGCGGTGGCCAAGCTGGCAGAGACTACTACCGGGGACACCGTCTGTGGCCGAGACCACCCCCTCATTATGCCAACGATCGAATTCCCCCAGCCTACCATGAGCTTTGCGGTGCATCCAAAGACCAAGGCGGACCTTGATAAGCTGGGTTCGTCCCTCACTAGGCTTGTTGAGGAGGACCCCTCCCTTCAGGTTCACCGCGATGGCGATACCTTAGAAACCGTCCTCTCTGGTGTGGGCGATGCTCAGCTTGAGGTGGCCGCAGAGAAGATGCTACGCAAGTTTGGCGTCAATGTGAGAATGGAGACTCCAAAGGTCCCCTACAAGGAGACCGTCGCCATCTCCACAAAGGCCGAATATAAACATAAGAAGCAGACGGGGGGGCATGGTCAGTATGGGCATGTCTTCCTCGAGATAGAGCCGAAGCCAAGGGGTGAAGGATACGAGTTTAGCAACAGGATCGTGGGTGGAGTGGTGCCGAAGAATTATATACCATCGGTGGAAAAGGGGGTAGTTGAAGGGCTCCAGGGGGGAGTACTGGCGGGGTATCCTGTGGTTGACATAAAAGTGACGCTGTATGACGGCAGCTATCATACTGTGGATTCTTCCGACATTGCCTTCAAGATCGCTGGCAGCCATGCCGTAAGGAAGGGGCTCTCTCAGGCGCAACCCATCATATTGGAGCCGGTAATGAATATGAGAATCACGGTGCCCGAGGGCTATACCGGGGATATTATCAGCGACCTCAATGGCAAGAGGGCCAAGGTGCTTGGTATGAACCCGCAGGGGGGGCTAAACGTTATTGAGGCTAAGTCGCCGCTGGCTGAGGTTCAACGCTATGCCATAGACCTTCGAGCAATGACGCAGGGGAGAGGAAGCTTCCAGATGGAGCCAAGCCACTATGAGGAGGTGCCGGCCCACATCGCCCAGCGCATCAGTGCGGAAAGGGAGAAGGCTTAGCACAGAGCTTAAACTCACTTTTGAAAGATACCGCCTCGCCAAGAAAGCGGGGCGGTATCTTTGTCTTAACGTATTATCTTAGCCGGCCAGGAGTTCTTTGACCTTCTCGGTAAAGGCGGGAAGCACCTTCTTGTAGTCCCCGACGACGCCGAAGCGAGCCTCGTTGAATATGTTGGCCTCGGCGTCCTTGTTTATGGCGATGATGTTCTTCGAGCCAGAGCACCCCGCCATGTGCTGGCTAGCGCCGGACAGGGCAACAGCAATGTACAGAGTTGGGCTCACAATCTTCCCAGTGAGTCCTACCTGCATGCCCGCTGGAACCCATCCATTGTCGCATGGTGGCCTGGTAGCTCCCACAGCCGCTCCGAGGAGCTTGGCCAGCGCCTCCAGTTCCTGGAAGGCTTCGGTGCTACCCATTCCTCGTCCACCACACACTATTACTTCGGCATCCTCCAGCTTGATCCCTTCAACCTCCTCCTTGACCTTATCGACGACAGTAGTCCTGATCATTGAGGGGTCAAGACCAGCGTCGATGGTCACGACCTCCCCTTTCCTGGAGTCGTCCTTTTCTATCGGGTCCATCGCTTTAGCCCTTACTGCCGCTATTTGGGGCTTGGTCCCTTCACAGACATAGGTCCCCATGGCATTCCCCCCATAGACGCTGCGAGTCTGGAGCAGCAATTTCGAGTCAGGGTCAATGCTAAGCTCCAGGCAGTCCATGGAGGTTGCCGTGTCTAGCCTGAAAGCCAACCTTGGGGCAAGGTCGCGCCCCATAGCTGTCTGTCCCATAAGCGCGATATTTGGCGAAACCTCTTTGACTACCTTTTCTATGACCGCTACGTAGCTGTCCGTCCGATAGTCTGCAAGAAGGGGGTCGTCTACAACGAAGACCTTATCTGCCCCAAAGGCGATTGCCTCTGTGGCAAGGTCACCAATGCCGCTCCCTATCAAAACTGCTGAAAGTTCCTCGCCCAGAGTATCAGCAAGCTTTCGGCCCCCGCCGAGAAGTTCCGTTGTGATTGGGGCCAGCTTACCTTCGGTAATTTCGCCACAAATCATTACTCCTTTATTATCAGCCACTATATTTACCTCCTTCGAAACCTGTTTGCCCTTTTGTCATTCTGACCCTTCACAAAGTGAAGGGGAAGAATCTCAAGACCCTTCGCTATCGCTCAGGGTGACAGTTAAACCCCTTGAGCACTATTATATTAGCTTGGCCTCTCTGAGTTTCAGCGCCAGATTAGCTGCCGCCTCCTCAGGGCTCTCTCCCTCGATGATCTCGCATTTCCCCTCTTTAACCGGCTGGAATACCTTGAGGAGCTTTATGCGTGCTCCAGCGGTGCCAAGCTGTGATGCATCAGCGCCAATATCCTGAGCAGTCCAGGTTGGCACTTCCTTCTTGGCCGCTGCCATAATCCCTTTGAGCTTTGGATAGCGGGGCTCACCGAGCTCGTTGGATATCGTGATCAATGCCGGGGTGGAAACCTCGATTACCTCATAGCCGTCGCTGGTTACCCTTTCTACCTTTACCTTGCCATCTAAAAATTCCACCTTTTTCGCCACCGTTACGCTGGGTATCCCCAGGAACTCAGCGATGCCGGAGCCCACCTGGCCGGCGTCCCAGTCCGCTGCTTGTCGACCGCAAAAGATGACGTCATATTCCCCCACCTTCTTGATGGCCATTGCCAGTGCATAGGCTGTGGAGCGACTGTCAGCGCCTTCAAAGGCAGGATCCTGGAGCAAGATCAATTCGTCACTGCCCATGGATAGTGGTTTCTTAATCACATCCATGACGAAGCTTTTGCCCAGGCTGATTGCGGTGATCTTGCCGCCGTGGGCGTCCTTGATCCTTAGCGCTGCCTCAACCGCTTGCTCATCAAAGGGGCTAACCACTTGTGATACCCCAGCGGCGGGAACAACCTGATTGGCTGACTCGTCAACCCTAAAGCTTCCCGCAGGCGCCTCCGGATCTGCTATCTGTTTCACACAGACGATCATATTGGGCATAACACCCCCCTTTCTAAAAAGTTACTGATAAAGTTAAACCCCGCTAAGGGCGATCCAACAGTAGATTTAATCATGTAGAGGGGGTGGATGTCAAGCGGGCGCCTTGGTCCAGTACATTGGGTGACACATCGCCCTTCCCGTTTACTTGGCGCTGTGAGTAAAGCGACGTCTTTGTCATCCCGAGCATGGTTAGCAAGTTACAAGAAAAGCCTGATAGATGCCTTCCTCTATAAGAACGTTGAAAATACTATATAGCATGAGAAAGAAACGGATAATGGCCTACGCGAGAAGGGGAACGCTTGACAAACACATTACTCTATTATAGAATACGACATATACATAATGGGGTGATACCCAACGCAACCTAGAAAGGAGGAAGTCGATATGGCCAAGAAGAGAGACACCGTTGACTAGTCGGCGATCAGGCAGACCCAACTGGGTGACGCTGATGTGGCCCGTCAGATGGGCAAAGGTGCAGATGAAAAGGATACGATACCCGAAAAGGCATGCACCAAGTGTAAGAATTTCATTGAGAGCGGGGCGTCGGAGAAGGGAGACGGCAATTGCGGTGTCCTCAGACATGGCTCCGAACATACTGGCCGACCCACCGAAGATTGTGACCGAGGGTGAGGTGGCATATTTTACCTATTTCAATATGGATGCTGGCAAGTGCAAGCATTATGATGAGATGGAGTTCATCGATCATGATGCTACAGAGATTGCTGATCCCTCGTGGAGCCGTGTCTATAGGAAGGGGATAAGTCCTTCAACAGATCGAAGATTCTTTGAATCGAAGTCCTTCAAGGAAGGATTGAAAGGAATAATGATGCCAGGGTCATTCTAAGCAGGGAGGTGGTTAAGAAGAGTGGGTTTTTTGCAAGAAATGCTAGAAGTATGAATCTTGAAAAAGGAGGTAAGGAAAGTGGCACTAGAAGCAGAAAAGAGGACTGAGGCTGTAGAGAAGAAGAGTCTTGAGGAGCTGGAGAAGGAGCGGGCGTGGTGGTGGGCGGCGGAGAAGAAGAGGTCGCCGCGGCTGGACTACCTGAGGAAGGCGGCGTGGAAGAAAGGGCGAAGGGGAGGGGAGTATGAGCCAGGCACCGAAGTTGACCTGGGAAGCCCACTACTGTTTACTGAGTCGTGGAAGGAGAACGAGTATGATCACATCTTTCTCAGGAGGGCAAAAGCTCTGGCTCATATGCTGGAGAACAAGACCATCTTCATAACCGACCATGCACAGCTTGTGGGTTTCGAGGGCAACCTCCCGCACACCGTCTACTTTTGGATAGACCTGAGCAACATGTTAGTCACTGGTGAGATCTACAATGACCCCGTGCTCGTTCCTGAGCCGAAAGAGGAATCCCTGGAGATTCTGTCTGATCTGATGAATTACTGGGGTGCTCAGGATAATTTTGGAAAGATCATAAGGGCTCTTAGTGCTGAGGACGCTGCCAAGTTCTTCACCACTGTCCCTATGTGGGGTTATCCTTTCGGTGGCAGCTTTGGTTACTCGGGCAAAGATTATGAGTATATATTTGGCCCGAATCAAAAGGTGGGGAGTGGCAAGGGATTTGAGGGTATCTACAATGAGATCCAGGAGAGGATCGATGAGGCTGAAGATAAGCTAGATAGCACCCCCGATGGAACCGAGACGGAGATCCCTGAGAAGCTGATGCGTTGGGAGGCGATGCAGATCATCCTTGAGGGCTGCATCAACCAAGCGAAGCGTTATGCCAGGCTGGCGCGGATTGTTGCCGAGAACTTTGAACCTGACGCCAGGCGCAAGGAGGAGCTGCTGAGGGTTGCCGAGACCTGTGAGCGGGTGCCGGCGAAGACGCCGCGGACTTTCCAGGAGTCCCTCCAATATGACCACTTTATACAGGTGTGGACCAGAAACGAAACCATGGGGTCAGCGTGGCCTTGCCGTCCCGATTACTACAACTGGCCGTGCTACAACAAGGACGTGAATATCGACAAGAGGCTCACCAAGGAGGAGGCCTTTGACCTGGTAGGGGAGTTTCTGATTCGCGCCTACGAGATGGGACACTACATGCCAAGGGCGGGGGCTGAGGCTCTACAGGGTATAGTTGGCACCTCGGTCTGGACCATGGGAGGGGTAAACAAGGATGGTTCCGATGCCTGCAACGACCTGACCATAGCCTTCTTGCAGGCGGCGAGGATGGTGCGGACGGCCAATCCCACCTTTGCCTTCCGCTGGCATCCCCAGGTGAAGGATGAGGTGATGCGGGAGGTCTTCGAGTGCATCCGGCAGGGTCTGGGCTATCCCTCGATACGCAATGACCCCATCCTGATCAATAATGGGATGTACTGGCACCATCATCCGCTGGAGGAGATGAGGACATGGGTACACCAGGCGTGTATGTCACCCTGTCCCACCACCAAGTATGGTTATCAGCCATGCCGCATGGCATCAGCGACCATGAATACTGCCAAAATGATAGAGTGGGCTCTCCATGATGGCTATGACCATTGTATTAAGATGCAGATGGGGCCGAAAACAGGGGATGCGCGCAAGTTCACCGACTTTGAGCAATTGTTTGAGGCATGGGTGAAGCAGATGGAGTGGCTGATGAACTTTGGGGCGCGCATCATTAACAAAGGACGGGTCAATTCCCCCGAAAATTGGGGCTTGCCCATGCTCTCAGCCATCTCCGAAAGGTCAGTGGAGCGCGGATACGATACGGTCGACCCGAGAGCCGGGGAGAGAGGCAATAGCTGGATCACCTTCTTCACCTGGGTGGAGAATCCCGACAGCCTTGCCGCCGTAAAGAAGCTGGTTTTTGACGAGAAGAAGTACACCATGGACCAGTTGATAACCGCTCTGGAAGCCAACTGGGAAGGGTATGAGGGAATGCGCCTTGACTTTGTCAAGAATGCTCCCAAGTGGGGCAATGATGACGATTATGTGGACCAGATAATGGTGCGCTGCCTGAGGGAAGTGGCGAGGCACTCATGGGAGTTGAAGGACCCCTGTGGGAATCCGTGGCCAGCACTGCCGGAGAATGTGAGCGGTAACATCCACTTCTCCGGTATGGTTCATGCCCTGCCCAATGGCAGGAGGCTGGGCGATGCACTCTATGACGGGGGTATCTCGCCAGGGCCGGGGCTGGACAAGAAGGGGCCGACGGCGGTGATCAAGTCCTGCGGCAAGATAGATCATGTCAGCGATGGTCGGGCATTCCTGTTGAACCAGCGCCTGTCGCCGACGCAGTTGGCAGGAGAGAAGGGTTATCAGTTGTGGAAGGCCTACATGAAGACCTGGGCTGACCTGGGGCTTGACCATGTGCAGTTCAACATGGTAGACGACGCCACGTTGCGGGCGGCGCAGCGGGAGCCGGAGAAGTATCAAGAGCTGATAGTGCGGGTAGCGGGTTACAGCGCTCACTTCGTGGACATCAGCCGCAAGACGCAGGACAATATCATCCAGAGGACGGTGCAAGGGCTAGGCTAGAGGTGGAGGATAGGCTGGAGATAGTGGTTTTCGGGGCCCTCCGGTAGAATCGGGG
>JAUWRG010000053.1 GCA_030610655.1 Dehalococcoidia bacterium | reverse complement strand
AGGCCTAATCTTATCAAGGATCTCCTCAACCTTATCTCGCATTATCTTGCCTCCAAATTCCCCAGTCTAGTGCTATTCTAACACGAAACAGGCACCTTGTCAAAAGGCTGTTGTGCGGTGTCCGTTCATATGATTTTGCCCACCCAACCGCCCTGTAATGTATTTCTGGGGGACACCCCTATGCCCTACCAACTCCCCATTGTCATTCTGACCCTGCACCCTTCACTTACTGTCATTCTTCCCCTCTCCCTTGAAGGGAGAGGGTTAGGGCCTGTCCTGAGCCCTTCGATAAACTCAGGACAGGCCTGTCGAAGGATGGTGGTGAATTTCCCCCTCCCTCCCCCCAAGGGGAGGAAGGACTTATTCCCATTCGCCGACGAGAACACATCACTCATTTACGCGAACGAGATTAAAGACCAAGTCCTCTGTCCAAATCTCCAGACCCTCTTGACAACTATCTTTACAATGTAGAATATAATCACTAAGGCACACGGAGGTGGCAGTGCAGCTCAGTATCGTTATACCTGCCTTGAATGAAGAGGCGAATATTGGTGAATTGATCACCGCCATTCATGAGGTGGTGCCATCGATTTCCCCTGAGTACGAGGTCATCCTTGTTGACGGCGGCTCAGTGGACAAAACCAGGGAGATGGCAAAGATGCTCAACACAAAAGTGGTTGTGCAAACAGAGAAGGGTTATGGAGGGGCACTAAAAGAGGGGTTTGATAGTGCTAATGGAGATTACATCCTGACCCTGGATGCCGACCTGTCGCACAGCCCGACATTTATCCCTCGAATGTGGGAGGCAAGTAGAGGGGCTGAGGTCATAGTGGCATCGCGCTACGTTTCAGGCGGCTCTGCCGAGATGCCGCTGGTCAGGAAGCTCCTTAGCAAGATACTTAACAAGTTTTTTACTGCGGGGCTCTCCCTCCCTTTGAAAGACATCTCCAGTGGTTTTCGCTTGTACCGCTCATCCGCTTTGAAAAATCTGGAGCTTACCAGCTCAGACTTCAATATCCTCGAGGAGATACTTATTAAGTGCTATGCTCAGGGTTGGAGAATCGAGGAGGTACCCTTCCAGTATTTGCCCCGAAAAAGCGGTGATTCCCATGTGAAGTTGCTAAAGTTTGGCGTCTCCTACCTTAGAACCTTCAGGCGCATGTGGAGCCTGAGAAATTCAATCCTCTCAGCAGATTACGATTACCGAGCCTTCGATAGCCGCATCCCGCTTCAGCGATACTGGCAAAGGCGCCGCTTCAAGATTATCAATGAGCTGGCGAGGGAATCAAAGTCCACGCTGGATATAGGCTGCGGCTCCAGCAGGATTTTGGCCGCCTTGGAGAACGGCATCGGAGTAGATGTTCAGATGACCAAGCTCCGTTACATCCGAGGGTATGGTAAGCCGTTGGTCAATGCCTCCATTCACGCCCTGCCCTTTAGGGACAATGCGTTTGACTGTGTAGTCTGCTCAGAGGTCATCGAGCATATCCCAAGTGGAGAGCAACCCTTTTTAGAGATGTCCAGGGTGCTTCAAAAGGGTGGCAGGCTTATCCTTGGAACGCCGGATTATGGAACCATGTGGTGGAGAATCATTGAACGACTGTACCACTTTCTTGCCCCCGGTGGCTATGCTGAGGAACACGTCACCCATTATTCAAAAAGCAGCCT
Source organism: Dehalococcoidia bacterium (assembly GCA_030610655.1). Lineage (GTDB taxonomy): Bacteria > Chloroflexota > Dehalococcoidia > E44-bin15 > E44-bin15 > DAOUVR01. Next base: position 10,008 of record JAUWRG010000053.1, on the reverse strand, counting down.
GATAGAGCTTATTGAAGGGCAAGGCTTTGCCTTCCAAACGATCCAATATGTTGGCCGCTCCGAGATGATCCTGAAGTTTGAAAAGATATAAGTTGACCACTTCAGCAAACTCCTCCCTTTCCTACTTGACAACTGGCTGAAGAGCATTAAAATACTGCGAAACAGGAGATGCAGCTTGATGAGCTATCAGACCAGCGAAGCAAGGCTGAGACGGCAGCGAACCAGAGAGGCCATCGAACTGGCAATGCAAGGTCGATGGGAAGAAGCAGTTGCTGCCAATAATAGCGTCATTGGTATCTTCCCAAATGATTTAAATGCCTACAATCGACCGGGCAAGGCTCTAACGGAGCTAGGTCGGTATGATGACGCCATGGAAGCCTACAGCCAAGCCTTGGAAATTGAGCATAACAACAGCATCGCCAGGAAAAACCTGCGGCGATTATCCCTACTAAAGCAGGTACAGCCAGCGCTGGGAGGAGGTAACCATACAGTTTCCCCCGAAATCTTCATTGAGGAGTCGGGGAAGGCAGCGGTGACTAGGCTTGAGAAACTGGCCTCTGTGGATGTGCTGGCTAAGATCGCTGCGGGCGACCATGTCTACCTGAGACCAAAGGGGCAAGGTCTTGTGGTAGAGAACAAGATGGGGGAATATGTGGGGCAGCTTCAACCCAAGATTGGTGTCCGCCTCGCCAAACTGATAGAGGGGGGCAACGGGTACACTGCAGCAATCGCCAGATCGGCAGATACTGAGGTAAAGGTGATTATCAAGGAGGTATTCCAGCATCCCAGCCAGGCAGGACTCCCCTCCTTCCCAGCCCACGATTATGATGGCTTCCGAGCATATATTAAGGACAGCATACTAAAGTACGAGTTGGAGGATGAAGAGGGTGTTGACAATGGAAGTTTCCACCTGGAATGGTCGGAAGAAGCAGAGGCTTTAGCTGAAGGCAGCACCACTTTGGCCGATGTTGTTGGTGAGAACGATGAGGACAAGGATCCCTTCTCCGATAGCGAAAACTCCGATTAGCACCAATGAACCATCTGCAGTCGCACACCCTCGCCATTCCGAACCCTGTACTGCCGTCCCTCTTAACCCTCTCCTCGCCAGTCTCCAGAGGCGACTCGCCTTGGCGAGAGTCGAGTCTTCGACCTTGAAGGGAGAGGAGACAAAAAGAGGGAATCCACCCTTCGACATGCCTGTCCTGTCCTTCTGCTGATCGAAGATTCTTTGGAAGGATATCGAAGGGCTCAGAGCGAACGGAATAAATCCTCCCACCACAAGACTGTTAAAAATGTAGTTGCCCATCCTTCTTTGAAGGATTGGGCCAACCATGCCTGATGCTGCGAAGCAGGTATCAATCAGGCAATCACCGAAATTGGGGGTGGCAGGGGGGGACAAGATTCTTCGCCGGAGCCTGCCCTGAGTGCCATGAGATTCTTCCCCTTCACTCTGTTCAGGGTCAGAAATGACAATTTGTATCTGGCAGAAGTCTAGGGGTGTCCCCCAGTAATACGCCCCAGGGTGGGTGGGGGGTAATTTGGCCCCTTTGACTAGCTCAGTAAAGCGTGCTATTCTTACCCTCAGAAAACCCTCTAAAACAGCCAGGCACTGGAGGTCCTGATGGACATCGGAATCGTTAAGCCAGTCGAAATCGAAGAAGAGATGAAAGGCTCCTATTTAGACTATGCGATGAGCGTTATCGTCTCACGTGCCCTGCCGGATGTCCGTGATGGCTTGAAGCCGGTACAACGAAGGATCCTCTATGCTATGGAGGAACTGGGGGTGCGTCACAATACTGCCTATAAAAAGAGCGCCCGCATCGTTGGTGAAGTGCTTGGTAAATACCATCCCCACGGCGATGCTCCGGTGTATGAAGCTATGGTAAGACTGGCTCAGGACTTCTCCATGAGGTACATGCTCATCGATGGGCAGGGAAATTTTGGCAGTGTGGACCAGGACCCCCCAGCGGCAATGCGTTACACCGAGGCTCGTCTCTCCCAGATAGCCCAAGAGATGCTGGTAGACATCGATAAGGAGACGGTGGACTTTGCACCAAACTTCGACGACTCCCTTAAGGAGCCCACCATTCTCCCTGCCAAGCTCCCCAATCTGCTGTTGAACGGTGCCTCAGGGATTGCCGTGGGCATGGCGACAAACATCCCGCCACACAATATCGGTGAGATATCAGATGCTATCTGTTATCTTATCGATAACCCCGAGGCCGCACCGGAGGAGCTCACCGATTTCGTTCGCGGCCCCGATTTCCCCACCGCAGGCATTATTCTCGGTCGCGAAGGCATCAACAATGCCTATGCAACAGGCAGGGGTAAGATAGTAGTCAGGGCCAGGGCCGATATTGAGGAGATGTCCAAGGGGCGCCACCATATCGTGGTCACCGAGCTTCCCTATCAGACGAACAAGGCAACTCTGGTGGAGAGAATCGCCGAGCTGGCCAAGGGAAAAAGGATCGAAGGGATCAGCGAGCTGCGTGATGAATCGGACAGGCACGGGATGCGCATTGTAATCGAACTAAGGCGAGAGGCCCAACCAGAACAGGTCTTAAACAACCTTTACCGGCACACAGCAATGCAGTCAGCATTCTTCGTCAACATGCTGGCCCTGGTCGATGGGCAGCCGAGGGTGCTCAGCCTGAAAACGGTGCTTCAGCAGTATATTAAATTCCGTCAGGAAATCATCGTCCGCCGCTCCCAGTATGAGCTCCGCCGTGCCAAGGAGAGGGCTCATATCCTGGAAGGGCTCAAGATCGCTCTTGATAATCTAGACCGCATTATTGACACCATTCGCCGCTCCCAGAGCGCAGAATCGGCGCGGAAGAATCTAATGGATACCTTTAATTTGACCCAGGTTCAAGCGCAAGCCATCCTGGATATGCAGCTAAGACGCCTCGCCGCCATGGAGCGCAAAAAGGTCACTGATGAGTATACCGAGGTTCTGAAGACCATTGCCTATCTTGAAGACCTCCTGGCCAACCCGAGGAAGGTTCTCTTTCTCATTAAACAGGATATCAGCGAGCTAAAGGAAAAATATGGCGACCCGCGGCGGACGGAGATTATCGAGGAAGAGCCCACCGAGTTCAGAGAAGCTGACCTCATCCCCCACCGCAGGGTGGTGCTCACCCTGACCAATAGAGGATACATCAAGCGAATGCCCAGTGATAGCTACAGGGTTCAGACGAGGGGAGGAAGAGGTGCCACAGGTACCCGCGAGGTAGAGGGTGTGCATCGTCTTCGGACCGCCGATACCCATGACACTATGCTCTTCTTCACCGACCGTGGAAGAGTGTTCTCCCTTAAATGCTACAAAATACCAGAGGATACCTCCCGAACCACCAAGGGAACACCACTGGTCAAATTGCTCTCACTGGACGAGAGGGAGCAGGTGACCGAGATTCTGCCCATATCGAGCTTTGTGCCAGATAGCTTCGTAGTGATGGCCACCCGCTCAGGACAGATTAAGAAGACCGCTCTTGAGAAGTTCGCCTCGGTAAGAAGTAACGGGCTCATCGCCAATAAAATCAAAAAAGAGGATGAGCTGGTGGCTGTTAGCATGGCTCGCTCAGAGGACGATGTCATTGTAGTGACTGAAAGAGGACAGGCGATCAGGTTCACTGTCGCCACCCTCAGAGCCGCCTCCCGCTCTAGCGGTGGGGTGCGCGCCATCCAACTCACCGCTGGCGACCGTGTGGTCACGATGGACATTACCTCCTCTGAGGCTTACCTGCTGGTCGTCACCACAAATGGCTATGGCAAATGCACCCTGTTAACACGCTACCGCCCCCAGACTCGCGGCGGCATCGGGATAAAAAGCATCAGCATCAGCCCAAAGTCTGGAGGTGTTGCCGCAGCGCGCGTCGTTGAACCGTCCTCCGGGGAGCTGCTGATCCTTTCTGCCAAGGGAGTCATCATCCGCTTGAAGATAGAGAGCATCCCAATTCAGGGCAGAATCAGAAAAGGGGCCAGCCTGATGAGACTGGACGAAGGGGATGAGGTAGCCTCCATTGCAGCTTTTAGCCAAAGCCTCTCTACCGAGTAGGGCAAGATTGGCCAATTTCTTTAAATTTGAAGGCCTGCTTATAAGATTTATGCCCCTATTTGTTGCCATGGATGCCGTAGGGATTCTTCCTTTCCAACCCCCGTCGGGGGGTCTGGCTGCACCCACCCGACTTCTGCTATCATAGGCCTGTCCACATCCAATGTCGGGGCGTGCGGCCGAACGCCCCTCACCCTTCGATGGAGAGGGGTTAGATTCTTCCCCTTCACCTTGTGAAGGATTGGGCCAACCATGCCTGATCCTTCCGCTGAAGGACAGGCAACTACCCTAATTGGAGGTGCTAGCAGACACCGTTCGTGGTCCTTCTGCGGAAGGATGTCGAACCATGAACGGCCCTTCGACAAGCTCAGGGTAAGCGGAACAAAACCTTTCCCCCTGGTGGGAGTCTAAGGATGTAGGTTTCTTCTGTCATTGCGAGGAGTGTCAGCGACGAAGCAATCTAGGGGAAGTGTTGGTCAGAGATGAGATTGCTTCCCCTTCACTCTGTGAAGGGTCAGAATGACAACGGTGACTAGCGTCATAATAAAGTCGGGGGATTAGTTGAGGCTGTTTCACCATTCATACTTGATTGAAATAGGGTAGCCCAGAGCATCTGCTCTGGGGTAGGTTGGAGCATCTGCTCCAACCTACCCCAGTTAACAAATGTAGTTGCCCAATTCATTGGGGGAGCAGGCAGCTGTCATTATGAGTAGGGGCGGGTTTGAAACCCGCCTCTACGCAGTAGATTACAACAAGCGTTCCCTGGCAATGCGCCACAGGGCGGGTGGGCAAAATACGATTGCATCCCCCCAATGACAGAACCGCCCGCTAATTGATATAATAGGTCCAGTTTGGAGGACAGAAATGGTGCAGTTTCGTCGCGATTGGATCGAAAACATCGACAGCATGCAGCGGGAGATGGAGCAGCTACTAGACCAGTTTGCCACCCGCAAACCACCGTTGATTCGTTTCTCCCCCCGCGCCTGGGAGCCAGCTATCGACATGTATGGAACCCCACAGGCGGTGGTGGTCCTGGTAGAGCTGGCCGGGTTGAGACAGGAGGATATCGACATCACCGTGCATGCCAAAACCCTGGTAATCAGGGGAGAGAGGAGAGAGAGCCAAGAGGGGAACAAAAGAACCTATTACCAAATGGAGATATCCAAGGGTCATTTTGAAAGAGGTATCCTGTTACCGGTGGCGGTGGATATCGATCAGACGAAGGCTTCTTACCATGATGGCATTTTGGAGATCGTGCTGCCAAAGCGCATAGATGAGCAAATCCGTAAGGTAGATATCCGCACCACTTAGAAGGCTGCCCGAAAATCGGGGTAGGTTGGAGCATCGGCTCCAACCATACCTAGAGCACCCCGATATGATCGGGGTAGGTTACTGGACACCCTCTTAGGGTGGGGAAAGGAGAAAGCCGTGATAAGTGTAAGTGAAGAAGAACGGAAACCGCCTGAAAAGCCCTCCATTCCCGGCGAACTACTTATACTCCCCAGCGGCGATGCCGTGCTATATCCTTCGATGATCGTCCCCCTGTCAACAGGGGACGAAAAAACGGTAAAGCTCATCGATGAGGCTGTTGCCAGCGACAAAATGGTTGCCATATTCGCCCAGCGCCCTGGTGAGGAGCAAAAACTCTATGACGTGGGCACTGCAGCGACCATCGCCAAGATGTTCAAGCTGCCTGATGGCTCGACCAATGCCCTTATTCAAGGTCTTCAGAGAATCCGCCTGAAAGAGATAACGCAGACGGAGCCCTATTTCAAGGGGAAGGTTGAGGCGCTCGAAGATGAGGCGGTGGAGGAGACCACGGAGCTTGAGGCCCTGGCGAGAAACCTGACCAGTCAATTTCAAAAAGTGGTCTCTCTGGCCCCCAATCTACCCGTAGAGCTGGGTATCGCCGCCATGAATATCCCCGGGCCTGGCGGCCTCGCCGACTTCATCGCCGCTCACATCAACATAAGCCTTGAAGAAAAACAGGAAATCCTTGAGACCCTCAATGTCACGGAACGGTTCAAGAAGCTCACCGCTTTCGTCAATAAGGAGCTGGAGATACTGGAGCTGGGAAGTAAGATTCAGTCCCAGATGAAGCAGGAGCTGGATAAGACACAGCGTGAGTTCTACCTCAGGGAGCAACTCAAGGCGATTCAAAAGGAGCTGGGGGAGACGGATGAGCGCACCGTTGAGATCAATGAACTCAGGGAGGCTATCGACAAGGCCCATCTCCCACCCGAGGCTCAAAAGCAGGCGGAGCGGGAGCTCGATCGTCTGGCCAAGATGCCCCCCGCCGCCGCAGAGTACACCGTCGCCAGGACATACCTCGATTGGCTCATCAATCTACCCTGGGCGAAGAGCACCGAGGACAGTACCGATATCGACCAGGCGCGGCGGGTGCTCGATGAGGACCACTACAACTTGGACAAGGTGAAGGAGAGAGTCCTGGAGTATCTGGCGGTGCGCCAGCTAAACAAGGATATGAAAGGCCCCATCCTGTGCTTCGTCGGCCCACCTGGAACGGGAAAGACCTCGGTGGGGCAGTCCATCGCCCGCGCCCTGGGAAGGAAGTTCATCCGTCTGTCCCTGGGCGGCATAAGGGACGAGGCTGAGATCCGTGGCCACCGCAGGACATATGTCGGAGCGCTCCCCGGCAGGATCATCCAGTGGATTCAACGCGCTGGCTCAAACAACCCTGTGTTCATGCTCGACGAAATAGACAAGGTAGGCATGGACTTTCGTGGCGACCCCACGGCAGCGCTGCTCGAGGTGCTCGACCCGGAGCAGAACTTCTCCTTCTCCGACCACTACCTGGATGTGCCCTTCGACCTCTCCAAGGTGATGTTCATCACCACCGCCAATATCATCGACCCCGTCCCGCCAGCCCTCCGCGACCGGATGGAGGTGCTGGAGTTGCCGGGGTATACCGAGCTACAGAAACTCAACATCGCCAAGCCTTACCTGATCCCCAGGCAGATCAAGGAGAACGGACTGAGTGAAGCCAAGCTCAAGTTTACCGATGATGCGATACTCGCCATAATAAGTAACTATACCCGTGAGGCCGGGGTGAGAAACCTGGAGCGGGAGATCGGTTCCATCTGCCGCAAGGTGGCAATGAAGGTGGCCCAAGGGTACAAGAGGAAAATTACCATAACCCACAAAAAGCTTGACCAGTATCTCGGTCCTTACAAGTTCCGCTACGAGGTTGCCGAGAAGGGCGATGAGGTCGGCGTGGCCACCGGTCTTGCCTGGACTCCCGTCGGCGGAGACATTCTCTTCATCGAGGCAGCCCTCGTTCCAGGAAAGGGGAACCTCATACTCACCGGCCATCTGGGCGATGTAATGCAGGAGTCAGGGAGGGCAGCGCTCACCTACGCCCGCTCCTATGAGGCCCGTATCAAAGAACTGGAAAAGCCTAAACTAGATGTCAGTAGCTTCTATGAGAATCACGACGTCCACATCCACATCCCCGCCGGCGCCATCCCCAAGGATGGCCCCTCGGCAGGCGTCACCATGGCGGTGGCTCTGGTGTCGGCGATAAGCGGAAGACCGGTGAGGAAAGACATGGCGATGACCGGCGAGATAACCCTGCGGGGGAAGGTGTTGCCCGTGGGCGGAATCAGGGACAAGGTGCTGGCCGCCCACCGCGCCGGCATAAAGAAGATAATCCTGCCCAGTGAGAACAATGAGAAGGACCTGGAAGAGGTGCCGCAGCAGGTCAAGGACGAGATTGAGTTCATCCCCGTCGAGCGTATCGACCAGGTGCTGGAAGCAGCGCTAAAGTAGGGGCGTCCTTCCGCTGAAGGACGCCCCTACTGCTGGTTTCAAGCCCGCGGCAAGGCGCCCCATGGCGAACGGATGAGATTCCAGTACGGGTAGCCTGGAGCATCCGCTCCAACCTATCCCCATTGATATGTGTAGTTGCCCAATTCATTGGGCGGGTGGGCAACAAATCCTCCCTCCCCCAAGCGACAGGGGACAATAGCGTCACCACTCTGTGGCGACGAATCGAAGGCATGAACGGCCCTTCGTCAGGCTCAGGGCGAATGGGGGCTGTCGTCGGCAGGGGTTTGGGGATACCCCCCAGGAAAGCATATCACAGGCTGTCCAAAAAGTCCACCGGAAAGGTAGTCCCAAAAACAGCGATTACTTTTCTGGTTTAGCTATAAGGAGGCCTTGATTCGTCCTTCGAAGAAGGACAATGAGGAGTAGCAAAAAACACCCAATGGGTGAAAAGGAGAGGAGATGAGACGGCAAACCATTCTACCTTTTGAGATAGAGCAGACAGATGCGCCATTGATGGCTCGGGGAGGGCTGATACTGCCTTACGAGATGGCCCAGGCTCTGGGTTTAGCAGGGGTGATAGACCGGGAATTGCCTTCTCCTGGAAGTGGCCGAGGGTATAAGCCCTCACCCTTCTCCGAAGGGTCATGCCTCTGATACTGATCCTTCATGGAAGGACATGGAGGAGGGAAGAAGCTAGATGACTTGAGGGAGCTAAAGGGAGAGGTAAGCCTAATGGAGGTATTAGGGATGAGGGGGTTACCTGCTTCATGCACGGTGGGAGATTGGCTGAGGAGGATGGGAAGAGACGGTCGAGGGCTTTCAGGGCTGGGCAAGGTGAACCAGCATATGGTAGCTGAGGTATTGAAGAGGGACAAGAGGACAGAATATACCCTAGACACAGATGCAACCGTGATAGAATCGGAGAAGGAAGAGGCAAAGTGGAGCTACAAGAAAGAGAAGGGATACCAGCCCCTTTTAGGCTTCCTTTTTGAGCTGGGCTTAGTCTTGGGTGATGAATTTCGTGATGGGAACGTTCCTGCTGGGAGTGGGATGGTAGAGTTTCTGGAGGCTTGCCATCCTTCTCAGAAGGATGCCTGAGGGTAAAAGGACTCTGATAGCGCCTCCTATCAGGCGAGGGTGATCGATTGGTGTTTTGGGAATAACATGCTATTTACCATTACGGCTGACAAGGACAGAGCAGTAAAGGAAGTAATTGAGAGCATTAAAGAAGAAGGGTGGGAGCCGTACCACAGGGATACAGAGATAGCGGAGACAGTTCATACCATGAGGAACAGCAAAGAGGCTTTTCGGCTGATAGTGCAGCGCTGGCGCAAGCTACAGGGGGAGCTATTCGACCCTGAGCCTTACTGCTACCACGCCATCCTTCTTGGAAGGACCAATCGGGGGAGGAGACACCCCAAGAGGTGGTATCCTGGCATAACCAACGAGGGCAAGCGGAGAACTATATTAAGGAATTGCTGAGTGGCTTTGGCATGGAGTGGATGCCCTGTGGGGAGACTTATGCCAATGCGGTCTTCTTCAGGATAGGGGTACTTGCCTATAACCTGTTTTTAGCGATGAAGCTTTTAGCATTACCTCCGTCCTTCTTTGAAGGACCGTACCTTCACCATCTCCACGGTGCGGTGGAGGCTGTATCAAGTGGCTGGGGCATTGGTAAAGCATGCCCACCAGGTATTGCTTAGGCTGGCAGCCCCTATTGACAAGATAGCCCTGTTCCACAAGTTCCGTCTGAGATGCTTTAGTATAGCCTATAGCTAGCTAAAATACAGATTGAGAGTCCTTCAAAGAAGGATTAATCCCTGACCGATGGGAGATGGGCTAGTTTGCCTTTGTCACCTCAAAGCCTGTAGCGGAGGGACAAGGATAAGCAAAGGGGGTTCGGTAAAACAAATCTTGTCCTCATTTTCCTCTGTTGCAGAGGAACAAAGGAGCTAAAAACATCGCCTGGTATATTTCTTCAACCCTTAAAAATGCCACGGAGCTTTCAATCGCTGTTTTTGGGGTAGTTAAGGAATCTCTGAATAAGTTCCCGTTGGCAATAGAACTATGAGATAATAGCTACATAGATTATTCCACAGCAACGGGGGATTGAAATGAAACAGATCACATTCGCCTCAATGGCCTATGACAACAAGAGGAAGGAAACG
>JAUWRG010000008.1 GCA_030610655.1 Dehalococcoidia bacterium | reverse complement strand
TCCGGGTAATATAAGGTTACAGGTTCTACTCCTCCCTCTGCCGTTGTCTGATAGTATGTCTCGAAAAACTGCGATGAGCTTGCTCCAGCCCAGATCGGCATGGCATAGAATTTCGATGTCGCCATCGCATAGTCGATGATTACATATCTGGAGACCTTGTTATCGAGAATTTGGCTTGCCGAGGATTCATCCTGGGCAGTGAAGAAGGAGGCGGCGCCACCAACGCCTGCTTGAAAGGGATTTGCGTTGGGTATGCGGTGGGCGATACGCGTGATCCAGTGACCGTAATCCCACCAACTCATCACGCCGTAGGCCGATTCGGGATAGTCATACCTTTCTCCTGCTGAGGGCCTCTGGTATAGCTCATAATAGAAACCGGGATCTCCAAATGGGTCCGGGGTATTCTCTCTCATCCAGAGGAGCGAGCTATGCCAGGCTTCATCGGGACCCGAGGGGTTTCTCGCGGTGTTCATTGCTGCCCCAATATTGGGGTAGAATGCTACGAGAAATACGATTATCGCTACCACTGCTGTCCAAACATATCTCGTGCTGAGATAGCTTCTAATAGACCTCGCTGGCTCTTTCCTCTTCGCCGCTTTCCTCTTTCGCTTTTCACGCTTCGACGGCGCTGTTGTGAGATAGCTCCATTCCAGTATTCGCCACGATAAATATCCGGCGAGAAGGGCGACATTTACCGCAAAGTAGTAGGCAAATCGCCTTTGGCCTAGCATGGCGGCTAGCATTATCAGGCACCAGATAACGAGAAATGTTTTCTCGGAGCTCCCCTCCCGGACCACAGCGTAAATTAGAAGGCCGAGCGCTATGAGGGCGAGGAAAATGTCGGCGGTGAAGTAATGCAACAGTGTTAAAACACCAGATATTGAGAAAAGTGGCTGCACTTCGGCGATGGTTCGTCCTGCTGTGGTTGGCGTGAATATGCTGAATCTTCCCAGCATCGAGCTGAGCAGCGAAGGATCGATAGCGTAGAAGAGTCCCAGCCCCGCCAAACCAAGGACAGCGAGTGCCACCGGGTAGAAGGCTCGCCTCATTTTCATATAAGCCGCCAGTCGGGAAAGGCCGCTTGTCACCGGGAAGGTCAACACGCCAATGATTAATGATGCAATGCAGATTTCCCTAACCCAGCTAAGCTGACTAAACAATGGGGCGACCATTATCAAAGCAACAAGAAATATCGGCACTCCGATAATGCAAAGATAGTCCGTTGATTTGCCCCTCAGGTGATCGACGATGTATTGAATCATGATATAGGCGGCTATTATGAATACGAAGAGCAGCCCACCGATCCAGGAAAGGAGATATATCCCCAGGGCTAACCCGGTCAGCAGGGCATAGATCAGGGGCTTTTTCGCATTCCTCCAGTCCCTGCGCCATATATGGCTGAAGGTTGTCTCTTTTTCCCTGGCGCTTTTGATCGCCAATATCAAGAACAAGGCTGTTATTGTGGTGAAGAGAACCTCGGCTACATGATGGTCGGTAAATCCTAGTAGGGAACGGAAGAGGAACTCTCCGGGCAGGATGGCAATTAAGCCAGCAGCCAGCAGTCCGACATTGCGGTTAAAAAGCTCCTTGCCAATGAAGTACACCGGTATGGTAACCAGAGCCCCTAAAACAGCGGGGAAATATGCCCCCACTACTTCTATAGTGTGCTGGCTTGGAGAGCCCAGGCCGATGACCCATATCACGAATCCCAGAAGAAGGTCGAAGAAGGGGGCAAAAGGGACATGCTGCCCATAGGGGAAGAGGGTAAAGGGGTCGAAAGCGATGCGGTGGGGGAAGTGCTGCACCAGGTTCTCCACCAATCGCATGTGGTACCACGGGTCATTCAGTCCGAATCTAACCCAGTCTCCTACAAATACGCTTTCATAGGGCAGACATACCCTGAGCGCTAGGGCAACGCCAAAAATCATGAGCAATATTATGGCGTATATTGCCTTGGGTGATACCAGTGTCACAATTCTCGTGAGGAGACTGCTCATTTTCATGAGATTCTATACCATATATTGGCCAAAGGCAACCTCTTGTACTCGACCTTGACGTGAGAGGGCTAGGGCCTGTCCTGAGTTTATCGGTCGAAGGGTGAGGGTTCTTGACACATCGGTCGCAAGTAGCTAAGATACGCCAAGTAGATGGACCATAGAAGGGGGGGGATCATGTGGCAGATGTAATGCTTTCTGATACTGAGAGCTTCGATAGTCTCCTCAGGCGATTCAATCGGAAGGTGCAGCAGGAAGGTATTCTTTCTGAGGTGCGCCGGAGGAATCACTACGAGAAGCCCTCTACAAAGCGTAAGAAGAAAGAAGCGGCAAAGCGGCGAAAAAGCGCCCGAAGCAGCTAGAGTAGAGTTTGTTTTATAGTAAGGGCTAATATGGCACTGGAAGAAAGGCTTACCGCTGACTTAAGAGAGGCAGCTAAGAAAGGCGATGCTGTCCGAAGATCGGTGCTCCGCTTGGTTATCGCAGGAAAGAAGAACGTAGAGAAAGCCAAGGGAGCTCCCCTCGACAATTCGGGCATTATCGATGTTATTGCCAAGGAAGTGAAGCAGCACCGAGAGAGCATCGCCGAGTTTTCTAAGGGAAACCGCCAGGACCTGGTTGCCAAAGAGGAGGCGGAATTAGCTGTTCTACTTGAGTACCTGCCAAAACAGATGAGTCATGATGAGATAGTAGAGGCTGCTCGAAGTATTATTGAACAGGTGGGGGCCCATGGCCCCGGGGGCAAAGGTAAGGTGATGGCTCAGCTTATGCCCCAGGTCAAAGGGAAGGCTGACGGGCGTGAGGTGAGCGATGTGGTGTCCGAATTGCTCTCCGAATCATAGTTTAAAACGGAACGCCTGCTAACTGTTTTCTTTTAGATTTATTACCAAAAACCGCATCATAAGAACGGAAGGTGCGGTTTTTCTATTCTCCTCCACCCAGTGTCTCTGTGAGGGGCGTCAAAAATGTCGAAAGGGATTTGAAAGAATCCCTTTTTATTTCCCCATTATTGGGTTATAATGTGTGGCAAGATGAGGGTGATATTGCTTCAGGACGTGTCGGGTTTAGGGAGGGCTGGGGAGGTTAAGGAGGTAGCCGATGGCTACGGGAGGAACTTGCTCCTTCCCAAAAAGCTTGCTGAGTTTGCCTCTCCTTCCTTGCTGAAGCGGATTGAGGAGCAGCGTCAAGCTGAGGCGCGTCGCCAACTCGTCGCTGATGCTGAGTTTCTGAGCCTAGCTCAGGCCCTGGAGGGAGTAGAGGTTGTCATTAAGGCCAAGGTGGGAGCGCAGGGTCGCCTTTATGGGGCGGTCACCAGCAGCGACATCGCTGAGGGAATTCATCGAGTGATGGGGCACGACATAGATAAGAGGAAGATCGAGCTTGAAGAGCCCATTCACCAGTTGGGTCAATACGACGTGGTGGTGAGGCTGTCAGGGGAGCTTGTACCCAAGATAAAGGTTATTGTTGAGGGGGATAATGGTTAGCGATGGTCGCCGAAACGCTGCCCCCGCACGATATTGAGGCTGAGGAGTCGGTAGTCGGGTCCCTGCTCATCGATGGCGATGGCATTTTTAGCATCGCCACCTTCCTCAGGACGGGCGACTTCTATCGGGAGAAAAATCAGTGGGCCTATGAAGCCTGTTTTTCTCTTTATGAGCGAAACGAGGCCATAGACCAGGTCACCGTGGCCCACGAGCTCGAGCGCCGCGGCAGGCTGGAGGCGGTGGGAGGTCCCGCTTATCTTAGCTATCTTGTTTTCATTGTGCCTACATCGGTGCATATCGAGCACTACGCCAGGATTGTGCACCGCATGTCGGTAATGCGGCGATTGATCGGCGCGGCGGAGCAGATCAAGGCCATCGGCTACGAGGCAGGACCGGACATCGATGAGTCCCTCGGTAAGGCAGAGGATGTCCTTTTCCGATTACGTCATGGTCAGCGCCCCCGCGATTTTGTCCCGATACGCGAGCTTCTTGACAGGTACTTCGAGGAAAGCGAGATTCGTCCCTTCGAGGGGGAGGTCGTATACACCGGTTTTCGTGTGCTGGATGATATCATTGGAGGGCTGCGGCGCTCCGATATGATAGTGCTTGCCGCCAGGCCGAGTCTAGGCAAAACTAGCCTCGCCTTAGGCATCGCCAGGAATGCCGCAGTCCAGCAGGGAGCCCATGTCGCTATCTTCAGCGTGGAGATGTCACGGGTACAACTGGTGCAGCGCTTGCTCTCCAGCGAGGCGGGGGTGGACACCAAGAGATTGCGCCTTGGCGAGCAGACGGAGGCGGAGGAGAGAAGGATGATGGAGGCCACGGGCGTTCTTTCCGAAGCGCCGATCTTTATCGATGACTCGCCCGCCTTGAGGGTGGTGGAGATGAAATCTAAGGCGCGGCGGCTTCACTACGAGCGGGGCATCGACCTTATCGTCGTGGATTATATGCAATTGATACGGGGCGATGGCAGGGAGAACCGGGTTCAGGAGGTCACTGAGATATCTCGCTCCCTCAAGGAGCTCGCCCGCGAGTTGAATGTGCCCCTACTTGCCGTCTCTCAGCTTTCCAGGGCTCCAATGGGTCGGCCATCTCACCGTCCCCAGCTTTCCGATCTCAGGGAGAGCGGCTCTATCGAGCAGGATGCCGATATAGTGGTCTTCATCCACCGGGATGATATGTATATAAAAGAGGACGAATGGAACAAGCGGCATCCCGATGAGCCTTACCCCAGAGGTGTTGCTGACATCATAGTGGAGAAGCACCGCAATGGACCTATTGGCGAGGGGAAATTGCGGTTTCTAGCGAGAACGGTAAAATTCGCTGACTATGAAGTGGAGCGGGTGGGATGAAGCCCTTTGCTGGTTTCCCACAAAAGATGCGTTTCACCCCGCTGCCCAATATTTTCTTTAGTGACCTTCTTCCGCACATCGATGATATCATTGAGCTCAGGATAACGCTTCACATATTCTGGAGCCTTTATCAAAAGCGGGGGTACCCCAGATTTGTCACCTATGGTGAGCTTCTTGGCGATAAGATGCTTATGGCAGGTGTTGTCAATGCCGACAGGCTTCGTGAGGGCTTGGAGCGGGCGATATCGCGGGGCACCCTAATTCATTTGACGCTGGACCGGGAGGGGAGTAGCGAGGAGCTCTACTTTCTAAATACCGAGAGCGATAGGGTAGCGTTAGCTAAGGTTGCTAGAGGGGAGATTGACCTGGGTGCTTTGCCGAGGAGAGAGCCATGTCAGGAGGCAAAGGAGCAACCCAATATCTTCACCCTCTATGAGGAGAACATCGGCATGCTTACACCGATGATCGCTGAGGAGCTAAAGGAGGCGGAGCGGATCTACCCCGCCTCCTGGATCGAGGATGCCTTTAGGGAGGCGGTGAGCCTGAATATACGCAAATGGCGGTACATCTCCAGTATACTGGAGCGCTGGGCTGATGAGGGTAAGAAGCATGGAAAGCCTGGGAGAGATTTTAAAGAGGACAGGGACAAGTATATCAAGGGCCGATACGGACACGTGGTCAAGCGTTGAAAGCGGTGAGCAGGTCTCCGAGGCGCAGGAGTGCCCATTATGCAGGGGAGCAGGATTTGTCCATCCGTTGCTTCCGTCAGGGCGTCCTGATTTCACCAGGGTGGTTCCATGCCAGTGCAATCATGGAGAGCCTGAAGAAGAGCACTTGCTGCGCCTGCGGCGAGAAAGTGGAGACCTTGCGCTCAAGCTGCTTCGTAATATGACCTTCGAAAACTTTGACCGCAGGCGAGTTAATCTCCCTCTTGAGGAGCAAAAGAATTTAGAACGGGCCTATAATGAGGCGCGCAGATTCGCTGAGGCACCGAAAGATTGGATAGTATTTCTTGGTCTTAATGGGTGTGGCAAAACACATCTGGCCGCTGCCATCGGCAATTATCAGTTGCAGAAAGGCAAGCCTGTATTTTTTAAGGTGGTTCCCGACCTCCTCGATTACCTTCGTGCCACCTTCAGCCCAGATAGCACGGTGACCTATGATGAATTTTTCGACAAGGTCAGGAATGCACCTCTACTCATTCTCGATGACTTTGGTGAGCAAGCGGGCACGCCCTGGGCGCAGGAGAAGCTGTATCAGGTGATCAACTATCGCTATAATGCGCGGCTGCCGACGGTGATCACCACCTGCCTAGCCTTGGAGGATATCGAAACCCGAATAGGCTCGCGACTGGCGGACAACAGTATGAGCTCAAATGTCAACATCATGGCTCCTGATTACCGCTCTGATTTTGCCCCTTCGGAGGAGGGAAAACAGCACACCCAGCGGTTGAGGAGGAGACGCTAGATGGTGAACTCCCCAGTTCTGGTGCTAAATCAAAACTACGAGCCGCTTAATGTCGCCCGTGCACGGCGGGCGGTGGTTCTACTTCTTCGAGGCAAGGCTGAACTACTGGAGAACGGCGTCGGGGTTATCCACACCATTAATGAGCTCATTCCCCTCCCTTCGGTGATACGCCTCGTTTATCTGGTGAAGCGCCCCCGCCTTCAAAGGAAGTTAACTCGCCACGAGGTGTTCCGCCGCGATGGATACACCTGTCAGTATTGTGGCAGGCACACTAAAGAGCTTACTCTAGATCATGTGATCCCACGTTACAAAGGGGGAAAACACATCTGGGAGAATGTGGTGAGTGCCTGCATCCCTTGCAACAATCGTAAAGCAGGACGCACCCCTGAAGAGGCAGGAATGAGGCTCACCCGCCAGCCATCCGCTCCTCACGTTAGCGGCTACTTTGTCCCCTATGAGTATATTCACAGGCACAGCGAATGGCAGAAGTTTGTTCCCGTCTCGCACAGAGTTAAGTAGAATTAAGCGCCCTTTCCCCTGAGTGGCCTTTCCTTCTTACTGCTTACCTGCTCAACAGGCAATTCCACTGTGGCTTGGCTCTCTAGCTGCACTATGACCGTCTCTCTCAGCGGGTTGCCTCTCACCACCGTAGCTGACCCCATAGGGGTGCTCACTCGCTGACCGACCGCAGGGAGCTTTTCTTTCATAATGCGGTACTGCTCACACTCATAGCCCAAGCAGCACAGTAGCCTTCCACAAACCCCGGAGATTTTCATCGGGTTAAGCGGTAGATCCTGCTCCTTGGCCATTTTAATGGTGACTGGATTGAACTCGGAGAGATAGGTGGCGCAGCACAGAGGGCGACCGCACTTGCCAACCCCGCCCAAAAGCTTTGCCTTATCGCGGGAGCCTACCTGTCGGAGTTCGATGCGTGTTTTGAAGGTGTTGGTGAGCTCCTTCAACAGGTCTCGGAAGTCCACTCTACCTTCAGCACTGAAGTATACGGTAAGGCGAGTGCCATCAGGGTTGTATTCTGCGGCCAACAGTTTCATCGGCAGGTTGAACTGTTTGGCCATTTCCTGGCATACGTCCAGCGCCTCTTTTTCCTTGCCTTCGGATCCCTCTCGTCGCCTTATATCCTCTTCCTCTGCCTTGCGTAACACAGGCTTTAGAGGCTCAGTTATCTCGCTGGAGAGGACCTGTTTTGGGGAGATGACTACCCTGCCTACCTCAACGCCATGTTCAGTCTCCACCACCACCCAATCATTCAAGTCTAGATCGATGCCCGCTGGGTCGAAGTAATACACGCGCCCTGTCCGTTTGAAACGAACGCCAACTATTTCGGTCATATTTAAAGGACTCGCTCCCCCTTTCTTCTCGGAATGCTGAGCATGAGCACCTCCAACACCAGACGGGGATTAGCGTTTTGCTCCAGTTGCGCCATGGACTGCTGCAGGCTCTCTACAAATACCTTAATTTCCTTCAAGCTATATCTCTGCGACTCTTGGTGAAGCTTTGCCTCTTGATCCACATTGCTAATGAAATTGGCACACCCCCCTTTGATCAACAACAAGTCGTGCCACCACTCAATCCATAGAGAGAGAACCTCATAGACGGATTGTCGATCTCGGCTGAATTGGCTTGCTAGCTGAGCGGCATGAGAGAAGCGTTCGGCCAGCTCTTCTTCGGTGAGACGTAGCAATGAAGCCAGCCTCTCCGATCGCTCTTGGAGGAGCTGGTCGTCGGTCAAAGCGCTGACTGCCCAGCCGACGCAACCGCGTGAGAGCTTTGCCAGCGTCCTCGCCCTTTCCTCGGTGATTCCCCAGCGTTCAGTCAATATCTTTGGGAAGGTAGCAATGGGCAATGGCCTCAGCTCTAACTTCTGACAACGAGAGAGCACTGTAGGCAGAAGCCCCCTCTCATTTAAGGCAAGCAAGATGAGCTGAACATTGGACGGCGGTTCCTCCAAGGTCTTAAGTAGGCAGTTGGTGGCCTCATGCGAGAGGTGCTCCGCCCCATCGATGATAAAAACTCGATACTTCCCCTCAAATGGTTTGAGGCTAGCGAAGTGCTGCATCTCCCTCATCTGGTCGATGCCTATCTCCGCCCTACCATCGAGGCCAATCACCTGAACATCGGCATGCTTTAGCTCTTCAATTCTTACGCATTGGGCGCAATCGCCACATGGCCTATCCTCGCCCTGGCAATTCAGCGCCTTGGCCAGGTCTATCGCCAGTCTCATCTTGCCAACATGCGGTGGACCGACGAAGAGATAGGCATGGGCCAGTTTCTCATTCTTCAGGCACCGATCCAAAAGCCCTACCGCTTTTTCATGTCCCACTACCTGCCACATAGGTTCTCCTCTAACTAGACAATATCGTGGCTCATCAAATCATCATAGCTCTGGCGGCGCCGAATTAGGCGCGCTTGCCCGTCCTTGACCAGAACGATGGCCGGCATCAGCGAAGCATTGTAGTTTGACGCCATAGAGAGGCAGTAGGCGCCGCAACACGGGACGGCGATGATGTCACCGGGTTCAAGCTTGGGAAGGTCGATGTCAGTAATCAGGATGTCTGCCGATTCGCAGAATTTTCCGGCGATGGTGACCCGCTCTGAGTCGCCTTCCATCTTGTTTGCTACCACTGCCTCATACTTAGCTTGGTAAAGGGCGGGGCGGATGTTGTCCGCCATGCCCCCATCAATTGAAACATATTTACGCACACCAGCGATCTCTTTTATCGCCCCCGCGGTGTAAAGGGCGACCCCTGCTTGACCTACGATAGACCTTCCTGGCTCCAGGATAAGCCGCGGAGGCTCAACACCGAGCACCTTGGCCTCTTGTAAAATGCTGGAAGTGATCGCCTGGGCAAGTTCAACAATTGTTGGGGCGGGCGAATCCTCACTATAGGTGATGGCTAGTCCTCCACCAACGTTGAGTTCATTGAGTCTAAACCCGTATTTGTTTTTCAGCTCAACAGCGAAGTGAAGTATTACAGCGATCGCTTTTAGATATGATTCCAGCTCGAAGATCTGCGAGCCGATGTGAAAATGGAGTCCATTGAGTTCAAAATTGCGGCATGACATTGACTGAGCGATGGCTTCCTCAGCCTGTGTCATGGGGAAGCCGAATTTGCTATCGCTGTCTCCTGTGGATACATAGGCGTGAGTATGTGGGTCCACCCCAGGGGAGAAGCGGAGAAGAATCCCTTGATTGACCCCTGCCTCCTTTGCCAGCTTCTCTAGCAAGGAAAGCTCATGAAAGTTGTCCACCACAACCCGACCAACGCCGCAATGGATAGCCAACTCCAGCTCCTCTCGCGACTTATTGTTGCCATGAAAATAGACCTTCTCCATGGGGAAGTCCACCGATCTGGCGATGGAAAGCTCCCCGCCAGAGACTACATCAAGCCCAAAGCTCTCTTCCTTGAAAATCAGCGCTAAAGCTCGGTTGATGAAGGCTTTGCAAGCGTAGATGACAAGACTATCTGGGTAGCGACGACCGAACTCCTCACGGTATTCAGCACATTTGCCTCTCAGGGTTGCTTCGTCGAAGACATAGAGAGGTGTGCCGAACTCACTGGCCAGAGCCACGGCATCGCAACCGCCAATAGTGAGATGATTCTTCCTATCAATCTGCGTGGTTGGAGGGAATATAGAAAGTCCATGCATATCTTCCTCGTATTGGTAACGTAACAGTGGCTAATTGATGGTGTAGTGGGTATCCTCTCCTTTCCTCAGACAGGATGCCTTTCCCTCCCGCTCCAGCTTAATGAGATGGGCGAGAATCTGTCCCTCGGCAGCAAAATGGAGGCGACTATCTAGCTCTGGGTAGATCTCATCCACCAGTTCTCTCACCGTTGCCTTCCCTTGCCTCAGCCCAGCTAGTACCTGCTCCTCTCGTTCCAAGCGATGCTGGATCAGTTCCTCGATCTTTCGTTTGGCTTCCCTTATTGGAGGGCCATGGCCCGGGTAGATTGTGGCAATATCATAATTGAGGAGCTTCCTCAGCGAATCAATGTATATAGCCATATCACCATCAGGTGGTCTCATTGCGGTAGTGCCCGTGCCCAGAATGTGGTCCCCAGAAAAGAGAACCCTTTGCTCCTTGAGGTAAATGCAGATATGCCCTGGGCTGTGTCCTGGGGTATGAATCACGTCTAGTTTAATGTCATTAAGGAGCAAGCTATCACTATCTTCAACAGCCTTATACACCGGGATGGTCGCCTGCCCTATCTCAGCGGAGTGGAGAACGATCTCTGCTCCTGTTTCCCCCCCGATCATAGTTGCGCCACCAATGTGGTCTGGGTGAGTATGCGTGAGCATAATATACCGTAAGTCTGGCTGGACAGTCTTTATGTAATCAATTCGTGCCCTGATGGATTCCTCATCGCTGTATCCAGAGTCGATAAGTGCACCATGAGACCTATCGACTACCAGGTAGACATTCGGTGCGAAAAAGCCCATGAAAGAGCCTTTGTCCACCGGGATAGAATGAATTCCGGGGGCAATCTCCAATTCGGTCTCCCTCTTCACACCTCAAGCCTATGGAGACTTTACATGTAGCATATTAGCAATTGCATTGGGCGAAGTCAACCGCTGGTTGACAGGGGTAGGAGATGTGGCTAGTATTTACCTTAAGTGGGCGATGTATCAAAAGAGCGTTCTGGATAACGGGCTGCGGATTATCACTAGCTCTATGCCTGGCACCCACTCCGTGTCCATTATTTTCTTTCTTGGTGCAGGCTCTATCTATGAAAGAGCGGAGGAAGCGGGGCTTTCCCACTTTGTTGAGCACCTCCTTTTCAAGGGGACGCAGCGCCGACCTACATCAAAGGATATCTCAGAGGCCATTGAGGGAGTAGGCGGCATACTCAATGGGGCCACCAGTAAGGAACTCACCATTTACTGGTGCAAGGTGGCTCGTCCCCATTTCCCCCTTGCTTTAGACTTAATAGTCGATATGCTACAGCATTCCAAGTTCGATGCCAAGGACATAGAGCGGGAACGCCAGATCATTATAGAGGAACTCAATGAGAGCATGGATTCGCCACACTACCGAGTGAGTTTGCTTATCGATGAGGTGGTATGGCCCAACCAGCCTCTGGGCCGCGATATTATTGGGAGCAAGGAATCGGTAACTGGCTTGAGTCGAGGGATGCTTATGGATTATATCGGCTATCAATATGTGCCTAATAACGTTGTAGTCAGCGTTGCTGGCGACATAAGCCATGACGAGGTACTGTCAGCCGTAGGTGGGGCTTTGAGCGATTGGGATAGGGGTATTCCAAAGCCTCCGTATCCCACCGACGACAGCCAGCAGGAACCTCAACTCCGTATTGAGCCAAGGGAGTCCGAGCAAGCTCACCTTTGCCTAGCGATACGCGGTGTACCCATCCTTCACCCCGATCGTTTCAATCTGGACATGCTTAATGTGGTTCTTGGAGAGGGGATGAGCAGCCGTTTGTTCTTGGAGATTCGGGAGAGAAGGGGGCTTACCTACGACATTTATAGTTATGTGCAACACTTTCTCGATTCAGGGGCTATTACCGTGTATGCCGGTGTTGATCCGAAGCGCATCGATAGCACTATTCAAGCCCTCTTGGAGCAGTTGCACCTCCTCAAAGAGGGCATCCCTGAGGCGGAGCTATCCAAGGCAAAGGAGTATGCCAAGGGGCGTCTCTTACTTCGTATGGAAGACACCAGGAATGTTGCTAGCTGGACGGGGGGACAAGAGATACTAACCGGGCGCATTTACACCGTCGATGAAGCGGTATCGATAATCGATGCCATCACCCCCGAGGACCTAAAAAGGGTGGCGAGACAACTACTGGTTTCTGAAAGCCTCAACCTGGCTGTCGTTGGCCCCGTTACCGAGGAGCATAGCTTCCATAGGCTACTCAAGCTTTAATATGGGGGGAGCACTACCTCGACTCCAGCCTCGTTCTGAGTTATCTCGAAGCTGGTGTCCTCATCGTGACTTTCAAAGTGGAGATCCACTGTGCCCTCGCCGATGCGAAGACCCCTAACTGAGGCCTGCTCCAGCCATGGGGGCAGCTTTGGGGTTAGGTAGATTCTCTTTGAGAAGGCATCGACCTGAAGCCCAAGCAACGACTGGAAAAGGAGGATGGCGCCTCCTGCGGTCCAGGCTTGGGGGCTCGAGCTCACCGGATACTCTGCGGGCACAGAGTAGCCCTCTCGATCGCGGGTAAAACCGCAGAAGAGTTCGGGCAAGCGTGCATAGGGGAAGAACCGACTAGCATCGAAAAGCTGAGTGGCGATCTGCTCTGCTTCCCAAGGGTAGCCATATCTCCTCATCCCGGCAACGATGAGGGAGTTGTCATGGGGCCATATGCTGCCATTTTGATAGCTCATCGGATTGTATGTTGGTTCCCCGTTACTCACCGTCCTGATGCCCCAGCCACTAGCCATATCGGCTGAGGTAAGGCGCAACACCAGGTATCTCGCCTTCTCTTCATCCACAATGTCACAGAAGAGGCAGTGCCCCGGGTTTGAGGTGATCACCTCTACAGGTTTCTTGTCGACGTCAAGTGCCTGAGCGAAGGCGCGTTTTTCCTCAAGCCAGAAATCCCGGTTAAACCTTTCCTTTAACAGCGTAGCCTTTTTTTCGAGCTTGGCGGGAAGGGAAACCTCACCTTTTCGGGTTAATAACACAGCCATCTGCTTCATCGCCCTATAGGCATAGCCCTGTACCTCAACTAGCGCCACTGGCGGCTCAACCTGTGTGCCATCGGGATAGGTTATGGCCCCGTAGCTGTCTTTCCAGCCCTGGTCTCTGATGCCATGTGACGAGCGGCTAAGGTATTCCAAATAGCCATCGCCATCTAAGTCACCGTAGTGCTCCATCCACTCCAAGGCTCTCTTGGCTGAAGGCAAGATCTCTTGGTAAAGTGTATCATCGTCGAGCCATCTCATGGTCTCGGCGAACAGTATCAGGAAAAGAGGGGTGGCATCCACGCTCCCATAGTAGGCACTGTGTGGGATCTCCCCGGTTGTTGCCATCTCTCCCTTGCGCATCTCATGAAGAATTTTGCCCGGCTCCTCATCTCGCCACGGGTCGACCTTCGTTCCCTGATGCTTTGCCAGAAAGCGCAGGGTGCTAACCGCTATTTGCGGATTAAGCATCAGTGTCTGTAGGGAGGTAATGAGGCTGTCACGCCCGAAGATACATGCGAACCAGGGGATGCCCGCAGTGGGCACCAGCCCCTCGGGGGTTAGATCCATGAGGAGGCGGAGGTCAAGTGTGCTCCGGTGGAGAAGCTGATTGAATAGCTGGTTATCGGTTTCCAGCTTGGCGCACTGGCGGTGCCAATCCTGATAGGAGTTGCGCAAATCAGCTAGGCCCTTGTCAAAGGCTCCCGCCATAGGGGTAAGCTCACCTTCTGCGGTTAGGATGTGAAAGGCGATGGACTGAGGCTTACCTGGCATAAGGGTTAAATCCCAGGTCATCTTGGCGCAAGCGGAGCGAAACACCGTCATGACGGCCGGCTCCACAGCATCGGGTAGGAAGGTGCTAGGGCGACGAAGGACAGGTTCTGCGGCGCATACATCAATCTCTACGTTTGATGGGTTGGCCTCGAAAATGATCTCGGTCCGCCGCACCACCTCATCCAGCCCGAGGTAGCTTAAGGTCAGACGGGAATCAGCGAAGAATGGTGGGCTAAGCTCCCCTCGCTGCGGTCTTTCGGCGCCTCGCACCTCAAAGATGTCGCAAAAGTCGCTGCCAAACACGATGGTGAACTGGATAGGACTGGGGAATGGATTGTGGTTGTAGAAGCTTATAGACTCATGGAGTCCATCTTTAAGGAAGCGGCTGCGCCTGATGCTGATGGTCCGTGCCAGGGCGGTGTTGCCATCAGAAAGCTCCATAGTGGGGTTTGCCATCTGGATATCGCAGACATAGTTCTCCTCGCTTGATGAGGCGAGAAGGCGCGGCTGTTGTCCATCTATGCTTGTTTCAAGGATGGAGAGGTAACGCGTATCGCAGCAGTAAAGCCCGAGCCTGCGCCGACCGCGAGGCATATCACCCATCTCATCCGAGACCATCATCAGATCGTTCTCTTTTAGGACATGCCGTTCCAAAAGTGACCCCTCCACCTAGTTTTCTGAGATCGCGCCTGCCGCCTTTTTGAACTCTCCGAGAGGTATCGTGCTCTGGTGGGTGGCAACTTGCTCTGCTGGGGGAGTCAAATCGATGATGGGATACTTTTCCCTAGTCTCCAACTCAAGTATCCGCTGGTAGGCGGCGAGATAATCATTCGCCATTCGCGGGGTATCGAAGTTTCGTTCCACGTGCTCACGGCAAGCTTTGCGGTCGATACTATCGATTTCACCAACTGCTCGTACCATTTCATCCATGTCCTCCACAATGAAGCCTGTCTCGCCATGATAAATGACCTCAGACGCTGAGCCCTCATTGAAGGCGACAACCGGGGTGCCGCAAGCCATTGACTCGACCATCACTAAGCCGAAGGGCTCAGGCCAGGTTATCGGCATCAGGAGACAGGAGGCATTGGCGAAGAGCTCCCTTTTCTGGTCGTAATCTGCCTCTCCGAAGAACTGGACGGTGTCGCCATCGACCTGCGCCATGACCTTTTGTTGGAAGTATTCTTCATCCTTAGCCTCAACATTGCCTGCGATGATCAGCCTTCGTTTCAGCCGCTTTGCCACCTTGATGGCGATGTGGGGACCCTTCTCAGAGCTGATGCGACTGAGGAAGAGCAGGTAATCGCCCCTCTCCGACTGAAAGGGATAGGACTTGCAGTCGATGGCGTTATAGATCACCCCAGCGAAGCGCTCCTTCTCCGGTAGCAGGGCCTTTGCTGATCTGCTAATGGTATTATAGTATCCTTTGTATGCCGCGAAAAGGGTGAGCTGGTCACCCTTCAATTCGTTGTGAAGGGTGGTAAGCACCGGCGTTTTCACCAGACCTGCTGTGGCTAGCCCTTCAAAATTGGTGTGGTTATGGATGATGTCGAACCTCTCCGCTTGTTCTAGGCAAGCAACGAAATTGAGTATATTTAGGATCCCTCTATCTCTATCAGAGGCTCTAAGGAAATGGGGGCAAACACAATGAAGCTTCGCCTTCGTTACCGAGTCCCCACTGGCGAAGAGGGTTACATCATGTCCCCTCCTCACCAGCTCCTCGGTGAGCAGGCTAGCGACTAGCTCGGTGCCGCCATATGCTGTGGGGGGCACCCTCATCTCCAATGGCGCTATTTGGGCAATACGCATCACACTCCTCCTCAACCCAAGTACTATCATGAAAGATTTAGTGAAAAATTGTAGCCACGATCTCAAGACCATGGCTACAATTTCCGAGCGAAGATTTCTCAGGCTTAGTACTCAGGCATTGGGGGCATTGCTGGCCTTTCCTTCTCGGGAAGATCGGAAATCAGCGCCTCGGTGGTGATCACCATAGCGGCGACGCTCGCTGCATTCTCCAGCCCGGCTATTGCTACCTTGGCCGGGTCGATGATTCCCCGCTTCTGCATGTCGGCATAGTCGTCCCTCAGGGCGTCGTAGCCAATCCCTGGCTTGCTCCTCTTCACCTTCTCCGCCACCACCGAGCCCTCCCTGCCGGCGTTGATGGCGATCATCCTCAGCGGCTCGACGAGGGCGTGTCTGACGATATTAACCCCGGTTGCTTCATCACCGGTGGCCTTGATCTTATTCAGGCAGGGGAGGACATTAACGAAAGCGACCCCACCGCCGGGGACGATACCCTCTTCCACAGCCGCCCTAGTGGCGGAGAGGGCGTCCTCGACGCGGTGTTTCTTCTCCTTTAGTTCGACCTCGGTGGCGGCCCCCACCTTAAGCACGGCAACGCCGCCGGCGAGCTTTGCCAAGCGCTCCTGCAGCTTCTCCTTATCAAATTCGGATGTGCTATCCTCTATCTGGGCCTTTATCTGCTTTATCCTCGACTGAATGGCTTCATCCGAGCCCTTGCCCTCGATAATGGTGGTATCCTCCTTGGTGGCCACCACCTTTCTTGCTCTGCCGAGGTCCTCAATTGTGGCTGAGTCGAGCTTTCGCCCCATCTCCTCGGTAATCACTGTGCCCCCGGTGAGGATGGCCATATCCTCGAGCATTGCCTTTCTGCGATCACCAAAGCCCGGTGCCTTCACTGTTAGGCAGTTGAGGGTGCCCCTGAGCTTATTGACCACCAGGGTGGCCAGCGCCTCTCCATCGACATCCTCGCCGATGATGAGGATATTCTTTGATACTTGAAGTATCTTCTCTAGGACGGGCAGAAGGTCGGCGACAGCGGATATCTTCTTATCGGTGAGCAAGATATAGGGGTCCTCGATCTCCGTCTCCATTCTCTCTGGGTTGGTTATGAAGTAGGGGGAGATGTAACCTCTATCGATCTTCATCCCCTCGACGTACTCTGTTTCAAATTGTATCCCCTTGCCTTCCTCAACGGTGATCACGCCATCCTTGCCCACCTTGTCCATGACCTCAGCGATGATATCGCCGATTTCCTCATCGGCCGCCGAGATAGCAGCAACCTGGGATACCTGCTCGCGGGTGGTTACCGGAGTTGATATCTTCTTGAGCTCCTCCACAATACAGGCGGTTGCCTTTTGAATGCCCCTTTTTAATGCCATGGGGTTTGCCCCGGCAGCGACATTCTTCATCCCTTCGTGGAGCATCGCTTGAGCAAGCACGGTGGCGGTTGTGGTGCCATCGCCGGCGACATCATTAGTCTTGGTTGCCACCTCCTTTATCAGTTGAGCCCCGATGTTCTCGAAGGGGTCCTCCAGTTCGATCTCCTTAGCGATGGTGACGCCGTCATTGGTTATGGTAGGGGGGCCGAACTTCTTGTCCAGCACTACGTTCCGCCCCTTTGGTCCCAGGGTGATTTTAACCGCATTGGCCAGGGCATCCATCCCAGTTTTTAGATGTGTCCTTGCATTTTCACTATAAGCAAGCTGTTTTGCCATTTCTCCTCCCTTTAATTAACTGAACTTAGCCAATATATCGCTCTCGCGCAGGATCAGGAGTTCCTCATCGTTGACGGTGATATCAGTGCCGGCATACTTGGCGTAGACCACCTTGTCGCCCTTTTTCACCTCCATGGCGACTCTCTTGCCATTCTCGTCTAACTTTCCCGGGCCCACGGCGATGATCTCACCACGCTGAGGCTTCTCCTTCGCGGTATCAGGTAATATAATACCTCCTTTGCTTACCTCTTCCTCAGTCATTGGTCTCACTACTACTCGGTCTCCCAACGGCTTCAACTTAGTTACCACTTTCGCCCTCCCTATAAATTATCTGATTAGCACTCTCACCAGCAGACTGCTAATCATATTAGCCTAGATTAGCGTAGGCTGCAAGTAGGCAGATAAGCATTAATAGCTATTGGCGGCAATTGAGGTAAATTTAGTTTATTCTTATTATTAAATTATTCTATATAGGTCTCTTTTTCCCTTGAATGCTACCTTTGACGTCGAACACGGAAACGTGTAAAATACCTCTATGAGAGCAAGAGGGAGAAAGAAGAAGCTACAGTGGGATGCAAAAGGCGTTCGCGCCCTGAGGCAGCATTTGGGCATCACCCAGCAGGAGATGGCCGATGAGCTGGGCACGCGCCAGCAGACCATCAGTGAGTGGGAGCGGGATATGTATCGTCCCAGGGGCACCTCATCGAGGCTGCTCACTATCGTCGCCGAGCGGGCTGGTTTTGAGTACGGGGCGAAAAGAAATGAACAGCCTTAAAGATGGGTGATTTTTGCCTCAGATGATCAGGATTTCGTGAGTTTCGAGAGGATAATAGAGGGTGAGCGGTGAGGTTGTCTATACCTTGGGAACGAGCTATCGTGCCCCAGATGAATTCTTAGCGCTGCTCAAGGGCGTAGGTGTTGAGGTGGTGGTGGACGTACGTCGCTTCCCCACAGCGAGATTCAAACACTTTGAAAAGGATGAGCTTCCCCGGCTGCTTGAGAGAGCGGGCTTTAGTTATATTTATCTCGGCGAGGAACTAGGGGGATATCGAAGGAAGGGATACGAGGCTTATGTCGACACGGAGGAGTTTAGGAAGGGGCTTAGCAGACTTGAAGAACTGGCCTGTGAGAGGAGTGTGGTCATTCTCTGTGCCGAGCGCCTTCCTTGGCGGTGACATAGAAGGTTTATTGGCCAGGAGTTGGGACGGGATGGATTCAAAGTCGCTCATGTCATCGATGAAAAGAGGGTGTGGGTGCCATGAGGTCAGGTTGATGGGAATGGTTGAAAGACAAGGCTTCATTTTTTGTGTAGGGCTACATGCAATCGTGTAAGGATGGTCTGTATGGAGCGAGTGACGGAAAGCCCGTCAGCCCAGGTTTGGCTGAAGCAAGAGTTCCTTTAAGAAATATTGGTCTTCTAAGTTGATTTGACTGCTACGGTGATAGGAGTGTAAGATATAAGCTCGGAGGTCTCTTTTCGGTAATGGTAGATAGCCTTCGTTGTGGGAATGGGTGCATCATTCGGAAACCAGGCAGATGAGATCTCAACCGATAAGAGGGGGTGGTGTTGGGTGGGGAACATTCGTGAATGGGATATAACTGCAATATGCAAGTGTGAAGGGAACTGATATGAAGTTATGGAGAACACCATTCGATCAGGCGGAAAAGGCTACCAAGCCGGCCAAAGTGCTGATCGACAAGGATAGATGCAAGGGGTGCGGCTACTGCGTGGAATTCTGCCCCAGGGCAGTGCTCGAGATGAGTGAAGAGTTGAACTCCAAGGGCTATACCCTCGCTATAGTAGCAGACGAGAGTAAGTGCCTGGGCTGTGGCTTGTGTGAGATGCTTTGTCCGGAATTCGCCATCTACCTGGAACCAAGCGATAACGAGAGCTGACGGGAGTTTGTATGTCTGAAGACGGAGTGCTCTGTGGAACGTTTTTCATGAACGGTGATGTGGCCTGCGCCGAGGGGGCCATCAGCGCAGGTTGCCGCTTCTTCGCCGGCTATCCCATCACCCCAGCCACCGAGGTGGCCGAGAGGATGAGTGAGCGGCTTCCGCACGTGGGGGGTATATATATCCAGATGGAGGACGAGATAGCATCTATGAGTGCCATACTGGGCGCGTCCTGGGCAGGGATGAAGGCGATGACGGCGACCTCTGGGCCGGGATTCAGTCTAATGATGGAGAACCTGGGTTTGGGAGTGATGCTGGAAACGCCCTGCGTTGTGGTCAATATACAGCGGGCCGGTCCATCCACTGGTTTGCCCACACTACCCGCTCATGCAGACATGATGCAGGCACGGTGGGGCTCACATGGCAGCTATGAAATTATCGCGCTGGTGCCTAGCTCTCCTCAGGAGATATTCGACCTTACTATTACGGCGTTTAACCTGTCGGAGATATACCGTGTTCCTGTGCTGGTGATGGCCGACGAGGTGGTGGGGCATATGAGCGAGAAGGTAGTGATACCAAGTATATCACCTGATGAACTCTCAAATCGACGACGGCCTACCGTAGCGCCGGAGCAATACCTACCTTACAAAGCGGACGGGGATTTGGTACCGCCAATGGCCATAGCTGGCGAGGGCTACCGCTTCCACGTTACCGGGCTTACCCACGATGAGAAGGGATACCCGGTAATGACTGCTGAAGCCCAAGACAAGCTGGTGCGGCGTTTGGTGGACAAAATCAGGCTCAACAGGAGAGACATAATAAGATATGACGAGGTCGATGTAGAGGACGCAGAGGTTGTGGTCTGCGCCTATGGAATAACCGCCCGCATCGCCCGACTGGCGGTACAGCAGGCAAGGGATAGTGGGATTCGCGCAGGTCTGCTGCGGCTGATAACAGTGTGGCCATTCGCCGAGGAACGCATCATGGAACTGGCGCAACGGGTCAAGGCTTTCGTTGTCCCCGAGCTAAACTACGGTCAGATTGTGTTGGAGGTAGAAAGGTGCGCTGCAGGAAGGGCCACTACGTTGCTCGTGCCGCACATGGGTGGAAGTGTGCACCTTCCCGAGACCATACTGAAAGCTATTAAGGAAGTAGTGCAATGACAAGTAACGTAAGTGTAGAACAAAACATCATAAACAGCTTCCTCAGATTGGACAGAATGCCGCATATCTGGTGTGCTGGGTGTGGCATAGGGCCAGCAATGAGATGTTTTATCAAGGCTATCCACCGCGCTGGTCTCGACCCAGATAAGATTGCGGTCGTCTCGGGAATTGGCTGCGCTGGAAGGGCGGCAGGCTATCTTAGGTTGGACTCATTTCACACCACACATGGTCGGGCCCTTCCCTTCGCCATCGGCCTGAAGCTGGGAAACCCCGAGTTGAACGTGGTGGTCTTTTCAGGAGACGGCGATCTTGTAGCCATAGGAGGCAACCACCTCATCCATGCGGCACGGCGTAATATGGATATGACCGTCATCTGCATAAACAATTTCAACTATGGCATGACTGGTGGACAACTGGGGCCTACCACGCCTGTCGACGCCCGCAGCACCACCTCGCCTTACGGCAACATCGAGAATCCCTTTAACGTGCCCTACCTTGTGGCTGCCAGCGGCGCCACATATGTTGCCCGCTGGACAGTGCTACACGCGCGCCAACTGGAGAGGTCCATCGCCGAGGCGATGGTCAAACCGGGATTCAGCTTCATAGAAGTGATAAGCCCCTGCCCGACGTTGTACGGACGCATGAACAAGCAGCCACAGGGGTTGGAGACAATGCATGAATATCAGAAAAGAAGCATAGTTCGAGATGGAGCCGATCCCAAGGATCTAGACATAACTTTCGACGGACCTATTGTCGTGGGTAAGTTTGTCGACATAGAGCGCCCGACATTCTGGGATCAATATGAGCAATTGCTTGACAGAGTAAGCGGGAAGGAAAACTAATAGGCAGCCGAATGTGTTTGGCTCTACTAGGGCAGTAGATGGGGTGAAAGAGTTTGAGTATAAAGGGAATAAGAATAGCTGGATTTGGTGGACAGGGGGTCATATTATCAGGGCAGATACTGGGTCAAGCTGCCTCCATATATGGAGGGGGTTTCGCCACCCTCACCCAAAGCTACGGGCCAGAGGCCCGCGGTGGCTCATGCATGTCGGAGGTAGTCATTTCCGACGAACCCATAGACTATCCGTATGTGCAGAACCCAAATGTACTTATCATCCTATCGCAGGAGGCCTACAGTAAGCACGGGCACAATCTCCCTGCAGAGACACTGGTGATAATAGACCCAGATTTGGTAAAACCCGACCCATCGCAAAACCCGTCACCCTTCTCCATACCAGCTACCCGCATGGCGCGGGACATGGGGAGGGTAGTGGTGGCTAATATCATCATGCTTGGCTTTCTAGCAGCGGTTAGCGAAGTGGTTTCCCCCGAGTCCCTCAAGAAGTCCGTTCTGACATCTGTACCCAAGGGAACGGAGGAGTTCAATGCTAAGGCTTTCGAGTTGGGCTACAACTATGGGTTAGAGCACAGAAGGCGAAGTGAGGGTGCAAATGACTAGGGGGGTTGCTGTTATTGGCAGCAGTGCGGGTGCGGCACAGGCCGCTCTCACCCTGGCTGAGTTGGGCGTGGAGGTCAAGCTAATCACACCGTCCGCGGCACTGAGCTTAGTGGATATTACTGAGGGTGCCGCAGTCACTTCTTCTGAGGAGTTGCTTGGCATCTGGCCACTGTTCCTTCGAGCAGCGAGCCATCCACTGGTTACCCTATACACCAACTCCGAAGTTATGGCCATAGAGGGTAAGCAGGGGAGGTTCACCATAAGGGCAACAAAATACCCTCGCTACGTTCGAGAGGACCTGTGCACCGGCTGCGGCCGCTGCGAGGAAGCATGCTCGGTACAGGTGCCCTTACTGTTCGACGGTCGGAGGGTGTCCCACAGTGCCATCCACGCCCCTGTTTTGGGTGCCAAGACAGTACCTTCAGCGTATTACATAGAGAAGAAGGGGGTTGCTCCCTGCCGCGCAGCGTGTCCCCTCGGTATCAACGTCCAGGGGTTTGTCTCGCTGCTATCTAAGGGTAAAGTGGATGAGGCCCTGAGACTGATAAATGAGGCAGCACCTCTGGCCGGAGTGCTCGGCCGCATTTGCACGCATCCGTGCGAGGACAATTGCAAGCGAGGCGAAGTTGACAGCCCTGTATTCATCCATGCCCTGCATCGTTATGCTGCGGATAACGCCCCCGGCGGCATCAACTACAAGCGCAAGGCCGCTGCTGGGTACAGGCGAGAAAAAATAGCCATTATTGGGAGCGGACCTGCTGGCCTTACCGCCGCATGGGAGCTGGCGCGCCGCGGCTATAGCCCCACTATATTCGAATCACACGCGGTAGTTGGTGGGATGTTGGCCACGGGCATTCCCAGATTCCGCCTCCCTTGGGAGGTACGCTATAGAGAAGTTGAAGCAATCAAGGCCCTGGGAGTGGATATAAAGACAGGGGTGACAGTAGGCCGTGACGTAACGATATCCGATCTAAGAGAGCGAAGGTATCGAGCCTTCTTCCTGGCTATAGGTGCTCACCGAAGCAACAAACTGAACATCCCAGGTGAAGACCTAGAAGGCGTAGTGGATGG
Organism: Dehalococcoidia bacterium; assembly: GCA_030610655.1. Lineage (GTDB taxonomy): Bacteria > Chloroflexota > Dehalococcoidia > E44-bin15 > E44-bin15 > DAOUVR01. Next base: position 18,715 of record JAUWRG010000008.1, on the reverse strand, counting down.
CATGTCGCTGTTGTTTGCACTGAATATGAAAGTGGGTGCCTTCGTAGGCTCCAATATCGTGGTCATTGGCGGTGGCAATAGCGCTGTGGATTCGGCTAGGGCAGCAAACAGACGGAGCAAGGGACAGGTGCGAATAATCTATCGCCGCACAGCGGAGGAAATGACTGCGGTGAGAGAAGAAGTAGAGGATGCCATCAGGGAAGGCATTTCTATAGAATACCTGACAGCTCCGGTGGAGATCCTCGGTGACGGGAACAAGGTAGCTGGTATACGGTGCCAGCGTATGGTAATGGGTGAGATGGAAGCCGATGGCCGCCGCAGGGCTGAGCCAATACCAGGAATTGAGTTCGTGATTGACGCTGACCATGTGGTAGTGGCCATAGGACAGCAGCCCAACACGTCCCTGTTAAATATGAGGTGGCTTGATGTCGATAGCGATAACGACACCATAAAAGTGGATACTCTAACCCTTGAGACCGGAATACCCGGTATTTTTGCTGGCGGCGATTGCATCACCGGATCCAACAATGTTGTAGATGCTGTGGCCGCTGGCTTGCGCGCCGCAGAGTCGATAGACCGGTACCTGAGGGGACGCGATCTGAGGAGGGGTCGCAGTCGGGAGAAACCTCAGGTGGTAGAGGTTGATATAAGAGAAAGGGATGTTTCTTATTACAAGCGAGCCCGCATGCATGCAATCCCCATTTCCAGAAGGATGGGTAACTTTGAGGAAACAAATCTGGGGCTCCCTGGGGAAGTGGTAGAGCGCGAGGCCGGGCGTTGTATCAACTGCGCCCTGTGCAGCGAATGCATGGAATGCGAACGGGTATGCGAACTGAACGCCGTATTCCACAAGGACAGTGTCTGCCAAGTAGGGATACCTGCCGAGATCGTAATTGATTTCACTACCGACGACAATGGGACAAACAGTTATATACGAAGGCGTGAAATTGCCCAAAGTGCCCCTTTGCAGTTCACAAGACCGGGCATCTATAAAGTGGATACAGGGGAAGGCGAGCTTACTAGGGCTTCAGCCATTGCGCTTAAGGCCGCCATTGAGCTCAAGTCGAGAGAGTTACCACGCCCAAAGGAGACAGATATCGCAGGCGTTCCAGATGTCTATTTGGAACAAACGCGCGAGGAAGCAGAGCCAGCCAGTCTTGGGGAGACCCGCGTCGGCGTGGTCCTATGCCGCTGCGGTGGTAGCATAAGCTCGGTGATAGATTGCAATCAGGTGACCAATGAAGTGCTACAGCTTCCTGGCGTTTGCAATGTTCTGGAGATATCACAGGCATGTAACGAAGAAGGAGCAAGTATGATTGTGGCCCAGGCTGCAGAGTGGGACCTTGACAAGGTGGTGCTCGCTGCCTGCCGATGCTGTGGCCTGGAGCAGATATGCTTTAGCTGCACCGACAGGCGGGTGATGTGCCAGCAGAACCTCAGCCGTGGCCTCCCCTTGGGCTATGACAGGAACATAGAGTTCGTAAATATCCGTGAGCAATGCGCTTGGGTTCACCAGGACGACCCAGTAGGGGCCACACGCAAGGCGATAGGCATAATCTCGTCAGGGGTCGCCCGGGCCAGGGGGTCCTTGGCAGCAGCAAGCGAGGAGCGTCCCGTGGCCGAAGGCGTGCTCGTATTGGGCGCAGGGCTTTGTGGTCTGGCTGCAGCGAGAAACCTGGCAGACCAGGGCTATTCAGTAGAAGTTATTTCTGGTCCCGAATCGGACAGTGCCACAGAGCAACATAGCCTCGAATATGTACGCAGAAGGGATACCCTGCTGAAAGAGCTCGAGGAGCAAGGTATACTTGTTAGGCAATGGCCCCAGGTCTTGGATTTGGATGGCTCGCCGGGGAGCTATGAGGTGGTGGTGAAGTACCAGTCACAGACTAGCCGGAGTGGGGCCGGTGCGGTGATACTGGACATTGGACAGCTAACCGGGGAAATGCCAGCCGGTGACGGTGTTATCCCCAGAGAGAACCTGCTCGGTCGCATCCTTGCCCACAGGAGGTGCTCGGATGCACCTAACGGGGGAGATACTGCTGCCCTTAAAAGTTCCGCCATGAAAGAAACGGCTGGCATATTCATCATATCGACTGATGCAGAGGATCTGCCTGAGGAACAGGTGCTGAAGGGGGCAGCGGTTGCTGCCAGGGCCTCAGCCTATATTGGCCAAGGCGTGGTTAGCCCGCGCGCTAATGCGGTGACCATTAATAGCAAACTGTGCCGCGGCTGCGGCGACTGCGCTGCCATTTGCCCTTACATAGAGATGAAAGAACGCGGCGGTGGCATAGCCTGCGCCTATGTTGACCAGGCACTATGTCTCGGTTGTGGGGCATGCATTGCCCACTGTCCAACAGGTGCCATAACTCAGGCTACTCAAAGTAACCAACAGATAATAGCCACGCTGGAAGCTTTGTTGGGGAGAGCGCCCATTATGGTTGAGGTTTCATGAGTAAGTCAGAGGCAAATGTAGTTGTGTTTGCCTGCAACTGGGATGGCCTGAGCAGTGTCGAGGCGGTAGCGCAGGCAGGGCTCTCCTACCCAGCATCGGTGAAAGTTGTCAGAGTTAGCTGCCTCTCTCGGTTGCATCAAGGCTTGATACTCAAGGCTTTTGAACTGGGAGCGGACGGAGTGATGCTTCTGGGGTGTGAACCAGGGAAATGCCAGTTTGACACCGATCCTGCACTTATAACGCAGGAGTGCGAGAAGGCGCGGAAGCTAATGAGGCTACTGGGGCTGAAAGAAGAGAGACTGGTCCTCACCCATGTGCCACGCGGCGATGGCTCCCACTTTGTAGGACGGGTAACGAGCTTTATCGCAGAGATCGGGCAGATGCGGTCTGCCGTTCCCGGTGGAGCATAGCGGCGACTGGCTCAGCCAAGCCACTCATGTACAAGATAGAATGACCATTCATGGAGAGAGAGGATGTAACTACAGGTTGTTCGATACGGAACGAGAAATAAGCGATACCAGGATAAACCTCTGTCTTGACTGCGGCAAGTGCACCGTGGTGTGTCCGGTTGCCCAGCACGACCCGGATTTTAACCCCCGTCTTATAGCGCAGAGAAGGCTGGGACAGAACAGAAACATACCGCAAGACGATACGATCTGGTCCTGCATCAGTTGCTACATGTGTACCGAACGCTGCAACTACCGCGTGAGGTTCCCCGAGTTTATCCATGCCCTGAGATTTGAGGCACTCGAGGAAGGGGCCCAGTTGCAGTGCACCCACGGCGGGGCGCTTCAGGCGGTGATGCACATGATGGCCCGTGGCGACCTGCACCAGGACCGGCTGGGCTGGCTGCCTCAGGACGTTGAACTAGCCGAGCAGTGTGACACGATATTCTTTGTGGGCTGTGCCCCATATTTCGATGTTCTGTTCAGCGACCTGGGGGTCGACACACTCGATGGGGTAAAGGGAGCGCTCAGGCTGTTGAACCGTGCTCACATACCGTTCAACATCCTCGCCAATGAGCGCTGCTGCGGCAGAGACCTGCTGCTCCAGGGGGACAGAGAGGGGTTCCTGGCTCTGGCACGAGCTAACATGGAGGAATTCGCTCGCCACGGTGTAGGAAAGATAATCACAAACTGTCCTGAATGCCACTATACGCTAAAGGTTGATTACCCCAAGATACTGGGGAGTACCGGAATTGAGGTTGTGCATCTGACAGAGGTAATAGCGCCTTTGCTGCGAAGCGGTGAGCTTAGACTGGGCATGCTTGAGAAAAGGGCCACCTATCACGACCCCTGTACTTTGGGAAGATGCTCGAGGATATTCGATGAGCCTCGACAAATCCTGGCTGCAGTAGCGGGTCTGGAACTAGTGGAGATGGAGCAAAACCGGGAGAAAGCGCTCTGCTGCGGGGCGAGCCCCTGGGTGCACTGTGGTGCGGTAAACCGACAGATACAGGGGCAACGTCTCGCCCAGGCAGGGGCTACTAAAGCTGATGTGATGGTGACCGCCTGCCCCAAGTGCCAGATACACCTGAAGTGTGCCCAGAAAAGCGGCGATGGGAAGACGACACAAGTGGAGATCCAGGACTTGGCATCTGTGGCAGCCCGGTCTTTAGACTAGGAGGTGAGTTGGTTGGCTGAAGAGGAACTCAGAATAGGAGTATTTGTCTGCGACTGCGGACTCAATATAGCGGGGTCAGTCGACACTGAGGAGGTTCGTCGTTTCGCCGAGGAGCTTCCTGACGTGGTGGTCTCGGTGAGGAATAGGTACACCTGCGCTGACCCGGGGCAGGAGGAGATAAAGAGATACATACGGGAATACAGGCTGAACCGTGTGGTGGTGGCCTCCTGTACTCCCAGGCTCCATGAGCCTACCTTCCGCAACTGTGTGGCGGGTGCTGGGCTCAATCCCTACCTTTTGCATATGGCCAGCATAAGGGAACAGTGTAGCTGGGTACACCTCCATGACCGTGAGGCAGCCACCAAGAAGGCCAAAGACATCGTAAAGATAGCGGTGGCTCGCGCCCGCCTACTTCAGCCCCAGCAGGAGATGGAGATTCCTGTCACCAATGCTGCTTTGGTGATAGGCGGCGGAGTCGCTGGCATCCAGGCGGCCCTCGACCTGGCTGATGCCGGGCACCAGGTATATTTGGTGGAAAAGGAGCCGTCCATAGGGGGCATAATGGCCCAAATCGACAAGACCTTCCCCACTATGGACTGTTCAATATGTGTGCTCGGGCCCAAGATGATGGATTTGGGTCGCCACCCCCGCATCAAGCTTCTGACATACAGCACAGTGGAGGAGGTATCGGGCTATGTTGGTAACTTTAAGGTGCGCGTGCGAAAAAAAGCGCGCTATGTAGATGCGAACGAGTGCAATGCCTGCGGAGATTGCGCTGAGGTTTGCCCCGTGGTACTGCCCGACGAGTTTCAGCAAGGCTTCTCCTCGCGCAAGGCGGCATATATGCCATTTCCTCAGGCGGTACCCTCTGTTTATCTTATCGACATGGAGCACTGCCTGGGAAACAACCCTATAGCTTGCGACAAGTGCCTCGATGCCTGTGACAAGCAATGCATAGACCTGACCATGGCGGACGAGATTGCTGAACTGGATGTAGGTACAATAATCGTGGCCACAGGCATGGGCATATATGACCCTACTCCGCTGGACGAGTACGGCTATACCAGCTTTGAGAACGTCATCACCAGCATAGAGTTTGAAAGGTTGATATGCGGTGGTGGCCCTACCGAAGGTCACCTGGTGCGCCCCTCAGATCGTCAGACCCCGAAGCGCATCGGCTTTATTCAGTGTGTTGGCTCACGAACAGAGAATCGTGGCAATCCCTACTGCTCTAACGTGTGCTGCATGAACACAATAAAGGACAGCCTGCTCATCAAGGAGCACTACCCAGATGCCGAGATATACATCTTCTACATTGACATTCGCGCCTTTGGCAAGGGCTTCGAGGACCTATTCCGACGTTCCAAAGAAGAAGGCGTCCACTATATTCGTGGCCTGCCCGGTGAGGTCACTGAAGACCCTGCCACCGGGAACCTCCGCCTCAAGGTGGAGAACACCACAGCGGCACGTGTTGAGGAGTACGATCTGGACATGGTGATTTTAGCGGTAGGGCTGGAGCCCAAGGATGACCTGAAGGAGCTAGCCCAAATCCTGAATCTCTCTCAGACTAGCGACGGCTTCTTAATGGAGGCTCATCCCAAACTGAGGCCAGTGGACGCACCTACGCCGGGCATCTTCTTCGCCGGCTCTGTGGAGGCACCCAAGGATATTAAGGACAGCGTAACCCAGGCAGGGGCAGCGGCCGCCAAGAGTGCCATCATACTGAACGCAGGTACACTTAAAATGGAGGCCCTAAAGGCAATAGTAGACTTGGACAAATGCACCTCCTGCGGCGTCTGCGTCAAGGTCTGTCCATACGGGGCGATAACGGTAGACGTGAAGGCCAAGACGGGGGCATACATAGTAGCTGCGGCATGTGCTGGTTGCGGCACCTGCGCTGCGGAGTGTCGCTTCGATGCCATAACCATGCAGCACTTCAACGACGAACAGATACTTGCCCAGATAGACGCTGCCTTGGAAGAAGAGCCCGAGCAGAAGATCATAAGCTTCCTGTGCAACTGGTGCAGCTACGCTGGGGGTGACCTGGCTGGAGTGTCGAGGCTGCAGTATCCACCCAACAACCGATTCATCCGCGTTATGTGCAGCGGAAGAGTGGACGAGAAGTTCATCCTTCACGCCTTTGAGAAAGGGGCTGCTGTTGTACTGCTCTCTGGATGCCATATAAACGACTGCCACTACATCACCGCCAACCACTGGACCAAGCGCCGCGCGGAGAGGCTATGGGCCCGTATGGAGAAGCTGGGAATACGACCGGAGCGGTTACAACTCGAATGGATCAGCGCTGCTGAGGGCTCAAGGTTTGCCCAGATCATGCGCAACCTGGAGGAGATGCGCCAGAAGGTTACACCTGAAGAGATAGAGCATACCAAGAAGGTTCTCACTGAGCGGAGGTTGGCAAAGGAAGCACATGGTAGCAGGGGCGAGCAGCGGGTTTCAGCTTAATAGACAGCCATTTATACTAATTGGCCTAGATTGAGATAAATCTAATTTCCTCTCATGGTCATATTCTTGCTGAATGATTCTTCTTACTCTTTAAACGTGCTTTTGACAAATCACACGGAAACGTGTAAATTAATTTTGTCGGAGCAAGAGGTAGAGAGGAGAAGTACAGCGGGATGGATTCAGGGTCGACCATATCATCGCTGAAAAGAGGACGTGGGCGACATGTAGTCAGGTTGATGGAGATGGTTGAGGGACAGGGATTTGTTTTTTGGCCAGTATTACACGCAATCGTGTAAAAGGTGCATGTATGGAGCGGATGAAGGAAAGCCTGCTGTCTCGATTATGGCAGAGCGATGTGATGCGCAACAGGGAGCTGGTCACCGCAGGTGGGGAGTGGCTTAAGGTGGTCTACCCCGGGAGGCGCGGTGGTGTCGATGGCCCCGACTTTCGCCATGCCATCATCGCCACAAACGGTGGGGAGCTTCGGGGGGATGTGGAGCTTCATGTCAGGTCCAGCGGGTGGCAGGCTCATGGACACCATCGAGACCCCAACTACAACGGTGTCATCCTCCACGTGGTGATGTGGGATGATAGATATGGGGGCACTGTTCTTCAGGATGGCAGGGCTGTGCCTGTTCTCCCGTTGCACCCTTACGTGGACGATTTAGGTGGTTTTCCAACCACCCTAGTGGTGCCTGAGGAGCCTTGCGGGGATGTGGTGATGCGCCTTGGTGAACATGCGGTGAGGGAGGTGCTGGATGGAGCGGGGGAGGAACGGTTTCGCTCGAAGGCTGGCCAATTTCAGGCGAAGTTAGCCATAAATGAGCGAGACCAGGTGCTTTATGAGGGGCTGATGCGGGCTCTGGGCTACAGTCGGAACAGCGAGTCCTTTGAGGAGCTGGCGCGCCGAATGCCGCTGAGGATGTTAAAGGAGATTGCTCAAGATAGCTGCCCCGAGAAACATGGTCAGGTGTTTCAGAGAGCGCTCTCGGCTGAGGCGGCTCTGTTGCAGTGGAACCTCGCCGGTATACGTCCGCTGAATATGCCGCCGCGGCGCATCGGCGCGGCGGCTTATCTGCTTGCCCATTACCTTAGAAATGGGGGACTGGCTCAGGGGCTGCTCCAGCTTGTCATGGAGACAGATGCAAAAAATGGGCGTAGAAAGCTGGAGGATGGTTTGATTTTAACCGGAAGCGACCATGGATCGTTGATTGGGCGGGCGAGAGCAGGTGAGATGGCGGTAAACATCGTTTTGTCTTTCTCATTTGCCGTGGCAGGGGAAAGATCAAAGCTGGGCCGGCACGCGCTAGAACTTTATCAGAACTACCCTAAGCTTGGCGAAAACCATATAACGAGGCAGATGACACGGCAGATCTCCATGGGATCCAAGTTGGTGAACTCGGCGAGGCGTCAGCAGGGGCTGATTCACCTCTATAGTAACTTTTGCCTGGAGAGGAAATGCGGTGAATGTCCTCTCATGCCAGCCTGAGGTTGGGCTCCACATCGAGGTCCCATCCTGAGGTTTCGCCAGCTTTGAGCCGAAAATAGCCACAGGAGGCAGTCATTGCTGCATTGTCGGTGCACAGGATGGGGCTGGGGATGAGAATGGGGATGGGTGAGCGCTGGGCCATCGTCTGGCGAAGAAGCCGATTCGAGGCAACACCGCCACAGAGGAGGACCTGGCGAGCCCCCAGCCTCCTTGCCGCATCCATAGTTTTGCTCACCAGTACATCGACCACCGACTCCTGAAAGCTGGCGGCGACGTTGGCTACCGATATATCATCGTTTTCCTGTACCAGGCGAAGCACCGCCGTCTTTAACCCGCTGAAGCTGAAGTCGTCGGTCCCCTTGAGCCAGGCGCGGGGCAGGTGGTGAGTTGTGCCATTGCCGTCAACGGCTGCCTGCTCAATGGCCGGGCCGCCGGGGTAGCCGAGCCCTAGGATGCGGGCCACCTTGTCGAAGGCCTCGCCAGCGGCGTCATCCCTGGTCCTCCCCAGAAGTTGGTAGTCCCCATGCCCTCTCATTAGAACCAGGTCGGTGTGTCCCCCGGAGACGATGAGACAGACCACCGGGAAGTCTGGTGCTCTCCCCTCCAACCAGTTGGCGTAGATATGGGCCTCGAGGTGATTTATGCCTATGATGGGGAGACCTTGGGCCATAGCGATGGCCTTGGCCATGTTCACCCCAACAAGGAGGGAGCCAGCGAGACCCGGCCCGTTGGTAACGGCGATTGCATCCAGGTCGCTCCAGCGGGCTTGAGCCTGGGACATCGCATCCTCGATTATGGGAATCATGGTAAGGAGGTGCTGGCGGGATGCCACCTCGGGTACAATGCCGCCGTAGCGGGAATGGATGTCCACCTGCGAGGCGATGATGTTGGACAGGATCTGTGTGCCATTCTGTACCACGGCGGCCGCTGTTTCGTCACACGATGTCTCAATGCCAAGTACGTTCATTTTTCACTCTTTCGCCTTTTCGTCCTTTGGTAATATAGCAAATGCCGTGCGTGATGTAAAATCGCTTTCTTCTAGTTTCGAACTATGGGTGTTGCTAATTTTTCACTCACACTGAAAATACTACGCACCTCAGGCTCTAGGGCGCTGCCCCTGTATAAGTGATGCTCTATCTGCTAGACTTGACACTGCCGTATCTGCACAGGTTACTACTGAAGGGGGTAAATTGATCGCATGGATAAATTTCGCCTCAATGCTTATTTGCGCCATACTCTGCCTCTATTTCTATGTGAAAAGTGCCGGTCCTGCTGCGTTGGAGGAGAAGATTGGTGAAACAGCATACCGTAAATGCACACGGTACAGAATCACAGCCTCCATATTTATGACCGTCGCCGGTGTCAACTATGTGGTCTATTTTTTCTATCCGCTGCCAGTAGCTTTTCCCCGATCCTTCCCCTGGGACTGGTGGCTCTCGGCTTTGATAGCGATTTTGATTGCCGTCCCGGGAGGATACCTGTGGTTGAGAGGCATGAGAGATGCTGGACGGGAGACCATTCTAGTGAAGAAAGATCACCCTCTGTTTGGCGGCATATACAAGAAAATCAGGCACCCTCAGGCAGCCGGTGAGGTAACATTCTGGTGGGTGATCGCCTTCTTGTTGAATTCTCCCTTTCTCGCCATATTCTCATTCATCTGGGTACCAATCTTCTATGTGATGTGCATGGCTGAGAAAAAGGACCTCATCAAACGCTACGGAGACGCATATATCGAGTATGTGAAAAACACCGGTTTTATCATACCCAGGCGGAACAGATCGAGGCTGAGGAAGTAAGGGCCAAGCCTTACTCTAATAACATTCCTAGACCAGGGTAAGCGTGGAACATTCCTTGCAAATTGTAGATGGCCTATTCGAACTGGTGACCTCATTCTTTCCATCCACCGCCCTAGCATGTGTTCCTGGTGGACACCCCCAGACCCCCGCCAGAGGGGAGACCCATTCGACAGGCTCGAGGCGAACGGAATAAGTCTACCCAGACCCCCACCGGATCAATATTGTCATTCTGAGCGCAGCGAAGAATCTCAGTGGGGGGAGAATCTTCGGGCCCATTCGTTTCATTCAGGCCCGCTCAGAATGACATGCGCCCTGCAAATCCTCTTCTAGATTGCTTCATCGCTGACGCTCTCGCCAAAGGCGAGTCGCCTTCGGAGACCTCGCAATGGCATTTCAATTGGAGATGCCTCAGAATCCCTGTGAAATCAACGGCGCGGTAGGGGCGGGCTTCAAACCTGCCCCTACTAGTTTGGAAACAAGAGTGGTAACGATGAAAAGACTTATCCATTCTCAGTAATTCATGGTGCTCTTGGTAGCATCGCTGACCGTTATCTAGGATATAATTTACATATAGTCTTCCGTTTCTTGAAATAGCTTTTAGCGAAAGAGATAGCTACGAATGACGGCACTGGAGGAACTGAGCAGACCGGCTGTGTCCCTTACCAATCCCTACATTGAGCGGTGGAAGGAAAAGGGTGGTAAGGTGATTGGGTACTACTGCACATATGTTCCGGTGGAGATTATTCACGCTGCCGGCATGTTTCCCTTTCGCATGAGAGCTACGGGGAGTACTAACACGGAATTGGCGGATGTCTATACTGCCCACACGACCTGCACCTTTTGCCGCCACTCCCTCGACCAGGCAATGAGGGGAGAGTACAAATTCCTCGACGGGCTGGTTGCTCTTTTCAGTTGCGATCATATTCGCCGCATGTTCGATGTGTGGAAGCACGACAAGGTGGAACTTCTCTACACTCCCTTCTATCTCCATTTTCTCAGTGTGCCGATCAAGGCTGACGGCGCAGCAGTGGGGTGGCTGGTGGGCGAACTGGAAAGGTTCAAGAGCAGCTTGGAGGAGCACTTTCAGGTGACCATCACCGATGATGCCCTGCGCCATAGTATCGAGATCTATAACGAGCAGCGCAAACTCCTGAGGAGCCTTTATGAGTTGAGGAAGCGGGATGCGCCGCCGATTAGCGGCACCGAGGTATTGGAAGTTCTCATCGCCAGCACGGCAATGTTAGTGGAGAGGAGAAAAACATAGATGCGAATGCCTCTTGAAGGGATCAGGGTGCTGGATTTGACCCAGGTGCTTCCGCCTATCTTGCTGAGATGGGGGCTGAGGTTATCAAAATAGAGAATGCCGCCGGCGGTGACCCCGCCCGTGGAGAAGGTAGACTGAAGGGCATACCGATTGGCAGGTACAATGCCTATTTTGAGCAGAGCAACTGTGGTAAGAGAAGCATCGCCATGGACTTGCGTAATGAGAAAGCACGCCACCTAGCACACAAATTGGTGGAGAACTCAGACGTTTTTGTAACCAAGCTGAGAGTGGCTGGCATGGAGAGGCTGGGTATGGATTATGCGAGCCTATCTGGGGTCAATCCCGGGCTTATCTATGCCATTGGCACGGGGTGGGGATTTAGGGGCCCGGCGCGGAATCGCGGTGCTTTTGAGGCTACTTGGTTTTGCCACATGCGGGTTGGCGTCGAGCCTGGTTGAGCGTGATTACTGCCCGCCGCAATGTCCACCGGCGGCAGGTGATTATACAGCATCAACATTTCTGGCATATGGCATCATGCTGGCGCTTTTTCACCGGGAACGGACCGATGAGGGGCAGATGGTGCATGCATCCCTCTTGGGGAGCTTAATTACTGTCGCCTCTTGTTGTATTGATATTTGCCTTGTTTCTGGGCAGGATATATTTGGATGGCTTCACGAATCTGAGAACGCGATATACAATTGCTATCAAACCAGGGATAAAAGGTGGATACAAGTAGCACTGGTGCAGGATGAACCAACCTGGCTTGAATTCTGTCAGGCAATGGGCATTGAGCATTTGATTGATGACCCCAGATTCAACACTGCCGAAGCGAGGCGTGACAACAATACGGCTCTAATTTCTGTGTTTGACGAAGTGTTCCTTACCAGAGACCAGCGTGGATGGATCGAGCGGCTGGACAGGTATGATTTCCCATGGGCACCGGTTAAGAACTTTACCGAGTTAGCTTCGGACCCGCAGCTTATTGCAAATGATTATATTATGAGTCTGGACGATCCCGCGGTTGGTGAAGTCAAGGTGGCTGGAGTCACCGTTGAGCTGAGCAAGACGCCGGGCAAGATAGCGAGCAAGGCTCCAGAACTGGGTCAACATACCGAGGAGATTCTGTTGGAGATGGGCTACACCTGGGATGATATAGCTGGAATGAAAGAGGAAGGCGCCATAATTTGATTTACGCATAATTCCAGCTAGAAAAGAGAATGATGTCGCAGAAAGGAAAATCCGGTAAGAAAAGCGCCGCTGAAAGCCTTGGTGAAATGGTGGAAGCATTTGGCAGCGCTATAAGCGAGATATTCAAAGACCCTGAGCTGAAAGAAAAAGCCAAGGAGTTCGGCAAGAGTGCGCGTGCGTCAGCGGAGGCCTTTACCAGCAGGTTTAAGGATGAGGATGTCAAAGATAAATTTAGAGACGTAGGGAAGGCAGCTCAAGATTTTGGTAAAAGCGTAGCGGACCATTTCAAAGAGGACAAAGACCAAGATGAATGAACACTCTGAAGGTTTAACGCTGCCCTAACTATCTCCCGCTCCTGCGACAAATCAAGCAAACAAATTGTCATCTTGTGTATGTAGATGGCAAATACGGGTCATTTTAGTCCGAGGTGTAATGAACACTTCAGGCTGAAAATGCCAGGTAAGTCTTCATATTATCTGCTTCACCCCGATGCAGGTAGCGCACAGCAAGCGGGGTGCCGATTTTTATAGTTTCAGGCTTCGTCGTATCGACCCCCTCAATGCGAGCGACAATCTTTATCCCTTCTTCCAGTTCGGCAACGCCGGAGCAATAGGGATGTGCTCTGTCATACCCTTCCCTTATCATGAATGGCGGTCCCACAGATATGCAAGTAAATGCAACGAGCTTACCTTTGCCTTTCATCTCTACCCACTCCATGTCTGCACCGTAGCATTTTGTGCAAATAGAGCGAGGAGGTAGGAACAGGGCACCACACTTCTTGCACCTTGAGCCCATGAGTTTTTCTTCATTGAGAAATTGTGCATAAGAAATATCGCTAAAGGGCCTTTCTTCCATTGCTTCATCTCCTTTCAAGAATGGTTAAGGAGCAAGTCCCTCCGGTTCCTCCCAGATTGTGGGCTGCTCCAATTCGCAGGTTCTTGATGGGCACTTGTCTTTCTCCTGCCTCTCCTCTCAACTGTTTCCAAACTTCAAAAAGCTGAGACACGCCCGTTGCCCCCACAGGGTGCCCCTTACATTTAAGTCCTCCCGAGGTATTAATTGGCTTGGGACCATCCAATCTGGTTAAGCCTTCTTCCACAGCTTTATATCCTTCTCCTGGCTTGAAAAAGCCGAGGTCCTCCAGATGAATGATTTCAGCTATGGAGAAGCAATCATGAACCTCAGCAAACTGAATATCCTCTGGCTTAAGCCCTGACATCTCGTAGGCTTCTTTTGCTGCGTATCTGGTGGCTTCAAAGTAGGTATTGTCATCGGCAGCATGTAAAGCTCTGCCACTCCCCTGCCCTATGCCGACGACATACAACGGGTTATCAGTGAAGTTTTTGGCTATTTCCTCAGCTACCAGCAACATACAGGCAGCTCCATCGCTTATGGGGCAGCAGTCATAAAGGTGCATTGGCCAGGCAACCACCGGGTTGGCTTTGGGATCGCGCAGGAACTCCTTCTCGTCTCTCCAAGTTGGCACCGGCTCTCCTTTTTTCTCAGCACGTGCGATCTTGGAATTCATCGTATCACGGATAGAGAGGTTGAACTGCGCCTTGGGGTTTAGTCGTGCATTATTATGGCTCTTTATGGTAACGTTCATAAGATGCTCACGTGTGGCCCCGTATTTCTCAAAATAAGCGGTAGCCACAGCGCCAAAAACGCCGGGAAAGGTGAACCCAACCTCTGCTTCATAGGAAGAAGTTGCCATGGCTAAACCTTCGGCAACCTCCTCGGTGGGGCGCTTTGACATTTCCTCCACCCCGCTAACTAGAACTACATCGTAGAATCCAGAGGCTATAGCAAAAACGCCTTCCCTGAAGGCAAGCGCGCTTGCGGCACAGGCACCCTCTGTTCTTGTTGCTGGCTTTGGGATGAGCCCGACCAAATCGGAGATTACCGGACCCCAGTGCGCTGAATGCACCCAGAAATCGTTTGTGAAATTTCCCAAATAGAGGGCATCAATATCGTTGGGGTCTGCTCCCTTGTCCACTGAGGAAAGCATTTCGCTGAAGGCTTCAACAAATAGGTCTTTTGAATCTTTGTCCTTATACATGCCAAACTTCGACATCCCGGCACCAACTACCGCTACTCCTCTACCGAGTTTCCTTTTGCGTTGCATATCGCCTCCTGGCTGGTATTTATTTCGCTTGGCTCGAGTGTAATTCATCTGCTGGAATCTGTCAAACACGTGTACTGGTTCATGTGATTAGTGATATATGCCCTTACCATTCCTCTTCCATATTGCCTTATTCATCAAGCACACCTGCCCAATGAATTGGGTAACTACATTCCTGAACCGCCTCGTGGTTTTTTCAGGAAACCCTTTTAGCGTGAGATGTCGTGATGCCCAAGACTGCTTAATCTCTTGACTTATTTTACCCGTATATACTCGCAACGCATTGTCAGGGAGGCAGGGGATGAAGGTACGAATAGTCTTGGTGTCGCTCGTATTAGTGGTAGCTATAGCGTTTTGCCTATCTGGGGCAGCTAGCGCTGCCGACACAGGGTCAGTTATTCCCATTGTCAATGTAGACCCAAGCGGCAGCCTCGCAATCGTTAGTGGGACAGCCCCCAACAACAATGCTATTGATTTTGGCAATATGGTTTCTGAGGCTACCACGACAAAAACATTGACCTTGGGCGTCACCGCAAATGCCAACTGGCGGATTACAGTGAGCACGACTCAAAACTTGGCAGTTGGCGGATATGAGAGCACTAAATATATCCCCCCTGATAATTTCACCTTCACATCCAGCGGAGATACGGGTCCAACCTATATGACGTCTGACACCCCATTTAGAACAAGTGCTGACGGCTATTCCACAGAGGTTACAAAGAGCGTAGCCACCCGGTGGCTCAGCAACCGAGAGCTGTCAAGTTAATGTGGTCTATGAGCTGGAGATACCCGCCACACAACCGCCAGGCTGTTATAGTGCCCCTCATACCTATACCCTAATAGTAGGTCAATAGCGGCGATTCGCGGGATAACCTCAGGCGCAGTTCTACATCATCCGCTGCCGTACATTTGCGCCCAAAGGAATTGATGGAAACTCTGAGAAAGTGTGCAATCGTAATCCTCCTAGGAGCCATTCTACTTGTTATCCTCCCCAATTCAGCACAGGCCCAAGGGGGTATCAAAGTTTGGCCGACCCGCGTTGATTTGAACATAAGTGAGGGTGAACAAGCGCAAAGGATTATCACTGTTAAAAATCAAGGCGGTGAACCAATAGGAGTGTGTGCCTATGTCATGGATTTCTTCATCGACAAGGATGGTAACTTCATTTTCTCCGAGCCGGGGCATGAGAGCTATTCCGCTTCAAAATGGTTGAGTGTTAACTGTACTGACTTCGAGCTTGCTTCCGGTGAAAGCCAAGAGGTCGAGGTCATCATTGCAGCACCGGCTGACATAGAGCCTGGAGGGCATTATGCCGCTCTCTTCTTCGAGACTGTGCCTTCAGTAAACGAAGAGGGCGTCTCCATTTCAATGAGGATCCCATCGCTTTTCTATATCACCGTCCCTGGCATTACTGATACCGATATTGCTGCTAATGCTGAGATCGCCTCCCTCATCTTGCCGGGTTCTGTTGAGAAAGGGCCGGTGGATGTGGGTGTTGTGGTGAAAAACTCGGGCAATGTTCATCTGACCATAGCTGCTGAAGCGTATTTTAGCGATCTGTTTGGCAGAAGTAGCGAGCTAGACCTGGGGCAGGTGACTATACTGCCGAATAGTGAGGGAACATTGACTGGGAGTTGGCAGGAAGACCCATTTATTGGCAGGGTGAGAGCAAACTTCGTCATTGGCTATTTCGATCGACATGAGGAGTTGGTCAATAAGAGTTAAAGAGGGGAACTCTGGGCTATTCCATGGAAGCATTTGGCGGCGATAGGGGCTGCCGTTGGTTCGCTTATTTCGTTGACAGTGCTATTGCACAAAAGATACCGTCCTCTAAACGCAAGAGGTTACAACACACAAAACCCACCAAAGAAAATAACCACTCAAAAGCCCAGGAAAGGGGCTAGATTCTGACTACAGGGGCTCTCCCAGATGACGGGAGAGCCCCTCTTTTTGTTTATCGGACTGCACATTATAAGCTATTGTGTCTCTTTGAGTATCAACTGAGCAGCATTTCTGCCTGAGGCGACCACAGCAGGTACACTGCCACCAGGGAAAGTCCAGTGCCCAGCCTGATATAAATTCTTGATTGGAGTCTTCTGGCTTCGCATCTTGCCACCGGGTAAAGGATACCAGCCCATGGCTGACCCCTCAGAGTTAAGGGTAGCCTTCTCAAAGGTAATGGGTGTGGCTATACGTTTATACACAATATGCTCAGAAAGTCCGGGGACTACCTTTTCCACTGAGGCGATGAGCTTGCCAGCTACATTCTCTTTTACTGCCTCATATTCTTTCCCTTTCTGTCCATCCTTATCCAGCTTCCAGTAGTTTATCAAAGTTATAGGGGAAACACAGGCCACAATCCCCACTGTGCTCTTGCCTAGCGGAGCCTGAGTAGAGTCAAGCAGGGAATGGAGTCTTACCATTAAGCCTGACTTTTCCGGTTGACCACTGAATAGCTCGCCAATATCATTTGTGGGGCAGTAGCTAAGGTCACTCGACTGGATACCTATCGCCCTAAAGTCCATATCCACTCCGAGAGAAATGCTCACCACAGAGCCGTATATCTTAGATGTATTAAGCTCCTTAATAAACTTTGGGCTAAGGTACTCCTCTCCAACCAGTTTGAGAAATGTATGTTTACCATCAATATTAGAAACTACATACTTTGCCCTGATTTGATTCCCATCCTCTAACTCAACACCTATAGCCCTGCCTTTTTCCACAAGTATCCTATTTACCGTTGTATTCAGAGCTATCTGGCTGCCATTCCGCTCCAGGGCTTTGACCAAAATGTTGGGTAGAGCTTGGACACCGCCTTGTTTGGGGTAGCATATATCTTCATTAGCTGCCATACCGATGATATTCATCAATATGCTGGCTTGGGTGTCGGGGTCAAGAAAAATAGCTACGCCGTGCATGACTGCCCTCAATTTGGGGGCAGTGAAGAAGCTGTGGGTAACCTCTCTAGCCGATTTAGCACTGTACTTTCTGAGATGGGAGCATTTAAGCAGGAAGTCTTTCATAAAACCGATTTTCTGCCCCAAGCCCATCAAGTCGGGAGAGCCCGCCGAGACCAGCGCCATCTCGTGGTAGAGCGCCTTGCACTCCTCCAGGAATAGGTGTATGCTCTCACCTTCACCCGGTGAAAGGCGTTTCAGGTCATCTTCAAACCCTTCTTCCCGAGCGGCTACTAGGATGTCAAAGTCGGTACCTGCTACTCGATTTGCTGGGTCAAGTTTTATGAGCTCAAGTTCCCGCTCCACATTTAGCTCGGTAAGAGTTTGGTAAACTACACCACCCTTATCGCAACCCTCCAGTATGCCTACCGCTGGGTCGAAAGAAAACCCCTCGTCTCTCAATGAGGAGCAGTACCCTCCCGGCCTAGGTAGACGCTCAGCCACCAGAACATCCAATCCCTGCTTGGCCAGTAAGGTCCCACAGGTGAGGCCCCCCATTCCTCCACCAATAACTATTACATCGTAGTTATCTTTGAGATTTGCCATAGTTATCTCCTTCCACCTAGGATTGAAACATCTACTCCATCAGTTCAATTGGCGAAGTAGCAGATTCATAATAGTCTCCTATTATCAAAAGTGTCAATCGGGCAAACGAGTGGGTTGTGTTAATCAGTTGGGGGAAATGCTCACCCTATAACTTGACTCTTTTCTCCAGAATGCCTCCCAATCGCTGTCACTATACCACAGCGTTCTTAATTTTAGAAGATTATTCACCCCCTCGGTTGTCCAACTCATTCCCTGTTTCTTGAATCTCCTTCCAATGACTGTGTCGATGTTTTTCTCCATCGCCCCGGTGCTGCATACGAGCACCTCCTTGGCCTGTACCTTATCCTTTAAGTACCTTGAGCCATACAGACCATCCCGGTTATTCTCAATTTGCCAGCGATACAAACATGCCGGCCTGAGCATCTGACATACCTCTCTCGACCAGGAAAGTGGGAAGTAGTCCCATTAATGCCGCCATCCTGCCGATAACAACAAGCTCGATAAAGCACAGCAACCACATTTCCTTGACGGTAAAGACCCGACGTAGCCCTTGCCACACCTTGGGGCGGGCTTTCATAAGTTCAGCCATCGCCCCGATGGGTTGCCTTTCCCTGGCCGCTATCAGCCACAGCACCCACGGCACTGTGTACATTGCCTGGCCTGAGGACTGCTCCTTCACAATCCCCAAACTGGTTAAAACAGAACAGGGGGTGGTAGCAGACACACTCAAAATGACCGTTGTAGGCCGCTCCTTCCTGCTCCCCATACACGGGGCTCTCCGAGCTGTCCATGTCCAGAATGATCCTCTGGTGGCG
>JAUWRG010000002.1 GCA_030610655.1 Dehalococcoidia bacterium | reverse complement strand
CACGATGCTTCCCCACTCTTCTGGCTATCCGGATTTTTGGCATTCCCTGTTCATAGAGCTCCCAGCATAGAACTATCAAGGTTTCATTCGTCATGCCCATATTTTACATGGACTGTCGGATATTTATGGAAACATTGCGAGAAGTTGACAATAGATAGATAGTTATATTATAATCCAACGCAGTTCTGATTCTGTTTTCAAAGGCGGGGGCAAAGAAGTGGAGCCTAGAAATGGTTGCTTGGGCTCCACGGAGCCAGTAGCGAAACCGACCTTGCGGTCGGTTTCTATTTTTTGAGGAATAGATATCCACATTCAAACAAATGGTAGATCGGGTTGCCAAGGAGGCAACTGAATTCTAATCTTTAGCTTATTCCTATAACAAAAAATGGGGATGTGCCCAGCGGGGCTAAAGGCCGTGATGAAACTAGACTGGACGCTCGACAGGCACAAGATATGGTCTGCCATTGAGCAACATCGCTGGTGGATATTCTTCTTCCTGCTCCTCAATAGTGTGGACTCCATAACCACCTACGTTGGGCTAGGACAAGGAGCTACAGAGATGAACCCAATGGCCACATCCCTGATGGCTTACTCATTCGTGCTTTCAATAGTAGTGAAGTTTGCCATAGTATTCTTTTCCATAGCAGTATCAGCTATCATAGGTCACAAGAGGATGTTCATACTGAAATTCATGACAGTGGCAATCGCTATAGCCATCGGGCTGAACCTTATATCAATATTTAGATACATGATAGGTGACGTAGAGCATGCAGCGGGTAAGGCTGATCCCATTAGCTTTGCAATATTTATAGCAATCATTACAGGCATCTCCCTCGTAGTATATACCTTGGTGCACATCGCTAACAAATACGTCGCCAAGCGCAGGCAGCAGGCTGCCCTATAACCCCCGCCAGTAGCAGAGGTCCTATAATAGATAGCGGCCAAGCTGACAGCACATTCGCCCCGAATTAAAAAAACGCCGACCCCATTTTACTATTTGCACTAAATCAAATAGAATCAAATAGTAGGAGGCAGGCAGTGAAAGGAAACTTCGAGGCAAAGCTTGAGGTCAACAACGTATCTATTGATCTTAGCCCATTCCCCGAGCAGTTCATCGCTCGCACCGTTGCTGGTGCGGTTTCCTCGCTGAGAGAGGCAGGAAATATCGAGAGCCTGGAGCTTTACTTAAAGCAGGGCGATGTAACAGTCATCGTCAATGGGAACGAACTCGACGTAACTTATTTTCCCAATGAAATTATCGCCAGCACCGTAGTTGGCATGGTCTCTTCACTCAAAGGGATCGACAAAATGGACAATGTGAATATCAGCGTTAAGGTTACTTGACGGGGAAACAACCCTCAGCCTAGCCATTGATATGAGAACTGACAAACAAGAGAGTGTTTGTTTTGTCACCTTGAGCGGTAGCGAAAGGTCTAGATTCTTCGCTTCGCTCAGAATGACAATTGGATGTTGCTAAACAGTCTCAAACAACCAAGTTGACAATGTAACCAATTTAATGGAGCGTAGAAATACTGAACTTAGTTGTGAATCAATTTTCAATGTGAATCGCCGTTAGAGTACTGCGATCTAAGTTACCCACGAAGTCCGCAACGATGGCGTATCCTTGAGTAGCCTCCACTATCAAGCACAGCATAACACTGCGCACTGATGACCAACTGCCTATTGGTGTATAATAGGTTGCAGATAGATTACCTGCATGCAAATAAAGGCGTCATTATGGCCGTACCTGGAAAGATCCTTGAACTAGTAGAGCGCTTCGATTCCCACCGCGAGGCATACCGCTCCACTCATTACAATGAGACCCAACTGCGGGTAGAGTTCCTCGACACATTCTTTGAAGCCCTAGGCTGGGATGCATACAACAGAGAGGGCTACGCCGAGGCGTACAAAGACGTCATTCACGAGGATGCCATCAAGGTAGGCGGCGCTACCAAGGCACCGGACTACTGCTTCAGAATTGGAGGCACACGAAAGTTCTTCGTCGAAGCGAAGAAGCCCGCTGTCAACCTCAAATACGATGTCAGCCCTGCTTATCAGCTACGCCGCTATGCGTGGTCGGCGAAGCTTCCGCGCCTGCTGGCAGTCTCACTATAGCAGTAGTGCCAACACAGATAATTCACCGTCCCCTTAGCTTTCGCCATTGACAATGAACTCTCGCAAGGTTAGCATTAGAATCAGGAAAGGTGGCGAAACTGGTTTTTTAGCCATATAGAGCAGGAGAGTGAATCGTATCTCTAAAACTGATAAGAAAATCTGGGAGATTAGATGGCATGGGAGGGGTGGTCAGGGAGCGATCACCAGTGCGCAGATCCTGGCTGAGGCGGCGTACCACGATGGATATCAGGGGGTGACATCCGCCCCCTATTTTGGTGCGGAGAGAAGAGGGGCTCTGGTCAGTGCCACTACCAGATTCTCTCCCGAGCCCATCAGGGTTTATTCCGAGGTGGAGACCCCGGATGTGGTGATGGTGCTCGATGAAAGCCTTCTCAAGAACGACGATGTCACATCCGGTCTCAACCAAGGAGGGTGGTTAGTAGTAAATAGCACGAGGAGACCGGCTGAAATCGGCCTAGGAGGCGGATTTTGCGTCGCCACCACCAACGCCACAGGAATCGCCCAGGAGCTTGGTCTGGTGGTTGCCGGGGTCTATGTGGTAAACACCCCCATCTTAGGTGCTTTTCTTCGCGCTACCGGGCTGCTATCTCTAGAAAGCGTGTGCCAGGCGATCAAGGGCAAATTCTCAGCCGCAGATGCCGATAGAAATTTCAGGGCAGTGCAGTTAGCCTTCGAGAAGACGCTCGTGAAATAGACCAGCCTTCGATTCACCTTTGACATGCTAGTAAATTATACGATTAGCCAAGGATTGGAGCTGCGATGCATACGATAGATTGCGGTCATATATCCAGCGTCTCGTCGCCTAGCATTGGCGAGGCAGGAAGGACGGGGGACTGGAGAGATTCAACGCCGGTCATCGACCCCCAAAAGTGCATACCAATGAAGAGGAACAAGCCTTCCTGTTTCCTCTGCTGGCTCTATTGCCCTGAGGCTGCGATCAATAGGGGCATTCCAGTGGAAATAGACCTGGAGTACTGTAAAGGGTGTGGAATTTGTGCCGAGGAATGCCCGGCAGGAGCCATTACACTGGTAGAGGAAAGCAATCTGACAATACGCTAGCTTTGTCGAAGACTCGACTCTGGCGGGATGTGTGATAAACCTTGAAGAAAACAGCGAATAACACCCAGATCATCACTGGCAACTATGCCGTCGCTCTGGCAGCTAAATTGAGTCGGGTTCAGGTGGTCGCTGCTTACCCCATCACTCCTCAATCGCCAGCGACGGAGACTCTGTCACAGTTTGTGGAAAAGGGGGAATTGGATGCCGAGTATGTCAGGGTGGAGAGTGAACACAGTGCCCTTGCGGTGTGTATTGCAGCGTCAACTGTAGGCGCTCGCACCTTCACCGCTACCAGCGCCAACGGCCTGGCATATATGTGCGAGCAGCTCCACTGGGCAGCGGGGGCCCGCCTTCCCATTGTGCTGGCCTGTGCCAATCGCGCCATGGGAGCACCGTGGAATGTGCTCAACGACCAGCAGGACTCCATATCCCAAAGGGATACAGGTTGGATTCAGATCTACGCCCGAAACAGTCAGGAGATCCTGGACTCCATCATCCAGGCCTATAGAATCGCTGAGAAGTTATATGTGCCGGCAATGGTATGCTATGACGGCTATATCCTCTCCCATACTGTCATGCCGGTGGAAGTCCCCCGCCAGGAACAGGTGGACCGCTTTCTCCCCCCATATAAGCCCCACACAGTCCTTGATCCATCCACTCCCCAGAATCTTAACCTTGTTACCTTGGCAAATCCCAGGCGAGATGCCCGCGGCGTTATGTGCCACGGATACATGGAGTTGAGATATCTGCTTCAGGAGGCGCTGGAGAACTCCCTGGAGACGGTAGTCGAGGTGGACAGGGAATTTGGCGACGTCTTTGGTCGCAGCTACGGAGGCACTCATTGGGGGTATCGTCTGGAGGATGCCACTTTAATCCTGATGGCTATGGGCAGCGTCGCCACCGAGGCCACGGTGGCAGTGGATCAGCTTAGGCAGCGAGGCCATAGGGCAGGGCTGCTAGCCTTGAGAGTCTATCGCCCATTTCCCAAGCAAGACGTGATATCGGCAACTAAGAGGGCAGAGCTAATCGTAGTTTTCGACAAGAACATCAGTTACGGCTATGAAGGCGCTACCTGCTCTGACTTAAAGGCAGCCCTTTATGGTAATAGTATCCAAGTGCCGGTACACAACTATATCGTAGGCCTGGGAGGTAGAGACGTCAAAGCCAGAGAACTGGCCGATGCTGCCGAGAGGTCTTTGCGCTGGGCAGAAGAAGGCCGACCGCAAAAGGAGGTCGAGTGGTTGAATTGCCACATCTGAGAGATTCAGTCTGAGGACGTTGAGATGACAGAAAGCGTACTGAGCCTACCTGACAAGGAATATATGCTTCCCGGAAATAGGACCTGTGCTGGTTGCAGTCTAGGCATCGCCTATCGCCATATCCTGAAGGCGTTGGGAGAGAGCACCATCGTTACCGTGCCCGCTAGTTGTCTCACCGTTCTCCATGGCATGTATCCCATCACCTCGGTGAACATCCCATGTATGAATGTCACCTTTCCCAGCACTGCGGCGGCAGCGGCAGGGCTTGTCGCTGGTTTGAAGGCAATAGGGAAGAAGGGGATTACAGTGGTAGGCTTTGCCGGCGATGGAGGTACTCATGATATTGGAATCCAGGCTCTAAGCGGTGCCGCCGAGAGGAATACTGACTTTATCTACATCTGCTATGACAATGAGGCTTACATGAACACCGGGGGCCAACGCTCCAGCTCCACCCCCCTGGGGGCTACCACCACCACCACCCCCGTCCTGGGCAAAGCACAGCATCAGAAAGACATGCCAGCCATAATGGCAGCTCACCGGGTACCCTACGTAGCCACAGCCTCTTCTTCCTATCCGCTCGATCTGTATGAAAAGGTGAAAAAGGCGAGAGACATCATGGGCACCAGGTTCCTTTACATCTCCACCCCCTGTCCTCCAGGATGGCTTTTCCCTCCCAAGGACACGGTGAAAATTGGCCGGTTAGCGGTAGAAACAGGGATGGTTGTCCTTTACGAAATAGAGAATGGGGGTTTTCGTCTCACCGGAGCGAGCGAGAGGCTGGCGGCAAAGGGTAGTCTAAGGCCAGTGAGAGAATATATCGAGCTTCAGGGACGGTTCCGCCACATCACCAAGGACCAGATAGAGGAGCTGCAGCGATGGGTGGATTCGAGGTGGGAAGAGTACCTGGCCAGGCAGACTCCTCGACCCCCAGATTATTCAACATTACAGAATTAGCATGGCGTCGCCGAAGCTATAGAAGCGGTAGCCCTGGCGCTTCGCCTCGCTGTAGGCTCGATGGATAAATTCCTTCCCGGAAAAAGCGGAGACGAGCATCAATAATGTGGAGCGAGGCAAATGGAAGTTTGTAATCAATGCATCTACGCTACGGAAGCGGTGCCCCGGTAGGATAAGGATATCAGTCCAACCTCGAAAGGCCTTCACCCCGTTCCCCTGAATCGCCGCCTGCTCCAAAGCCCGTACCACCGTAGTGCCAACACAGATAATTCGCCTCCCCTCAGCCTCCGCCCGAGATAGCTCCTGTGCAGCTTCTTCCCGCACTTCGCAGTACTCCTTGTGCATCGGATGCTCCCTTGGGTCCTCCACTCTCACTGGCAAGAAAGTGTCAAGCCCAACATGGAGCGTGATAAAGGCAAATTGGACACCCTTTTCTACTAGGCTACGGAGAAGTTCCGGGGTAAAGTGAAGCCCCGCCGTTGGTGCAGCAACGCTCCCTTTTACTCTGGAGTAAACCGTTTGATAGCGCTCTGGATCCTTAATTGGAGAGTGAATATAAGGGGGTAGGGGCACCTGTCCTATCTCTTCCAGAGCATCTTCATCAGAGAAGCGAATCACCCTGATCCCTCTTTCTCTCCTCTCCACAATCTCACCATAAACGCCACCAAATGATCCGTCATCAAAGGTGACCTCTATTCCCGTCCCCACGGCAACCCTTCGCCCCGGCCTTACCAGAGACTCCCAAAGCCCTGAATCTAACTGGCGAAGGAGCAGCAGTTCCACTTTCCCTCCAGTCCCTGCCTTCCTCCCCAAGAGCCGCGCTGGGATCACACGGCTGTCATTGAACACCAGCACATCACCTTCGTGGAGAAAATCAACGAGCTCAAGAAAGCGGCGATGCTCCATTAATCCATCGCCCCGCGAAACAACCATAAGGCGAGAATGGTCCCGTGGTTCAATGGGGGTTTGGGCGATGAACTCGGGAGGCAGATGATAGTCGAAGTCGCTAGTCTTCATTGGAGGATAATCTAGCCTTCCCAAGGACCCAAAAGGCATAAACAATACATACAATTGCTCCCAATTGAATAATTGAGGAGGGGATATTGATCGCTGAAAGTATAATGCTAAAGCTCTCCGGTCTCATCTCCCGTTCCGCAAACCAAGGTGTGAGCCCTCCCATCAGGAGAGGCTGTATCACGCTGACGGCAAGCATTAAGGCGAAGCCCCACAGCCCCACCCGTTGCACCCTGCCTCTTTCTCGCCTGAACAGCTTCACCGCTATTACCGTCCCAGCAAGCCAGGCAGCAATCCAAGGGATGCGCGCAGCAAAAGAGACTAGTGAACCTATGAAATATTCCATTTCTCCCTCCTCTCATCAGGTGCTCTCAGCCCCCAGATGAAACCTGTAGTACCAGTTCATGTTAGCGATGGCCTTGGCAGCTCGATCCAGGCTAGGGTAGACCGTTACCCGGGCATTGGCGAGTTTCTTCTCAAGCGCTATCATTTCAGTGCTGACAAACCCAGGCGAAGATACTATCACGATAGGTTTTATCTCTCTAGTACGGATGAAAATATCGTTCATCTTATCCAGCGTCTCCTTCGATAGCCCCATGAGAAGCTGGTCCAGATGCTCATTGACAATGATGAGGTCTATCCTGGGGTCAGCGGCCACTATCTCCATGGTTTTTTCCAGAATCTCTAAAACTCCACCAACTCCACCCATATCTAACGGGTTTCTAAGAATGCACCCCGCTGGAGGGAGGATCGCCTTTAGCTTCCTCCTGGTCTCATCGGCGAAGGGAGGCACGTTCAGCCCTACGCTGGCGCAGGCATCTGTGGAAGAGACGCTCTCTCCTCCTCCACCGCCAGCAAGCCCAGCAACAATAGCTACATTTTCACCGAGGAAAGGTGGGAAATGCTGAAAGGTCAGCATGGTATCAGCAAGCTCCTCCAGGCTATCCACCCTAATGACACCCGCCTGCTTCATCACCGCAGTCCAGATGGCATCCGATATGGCAAGGGATCCAGTATGAGAGTAGGCTGCCTCCGATCCAGGATCAGTCTTCCCCCCTTTCCAGATGATCATGGGCTTGTTCCTTGAGATCTCTTTGGCGAGTTGGAAAAAGCGTCGGGCATCCCTGGTGCCCTCCAAATAGGCGCCGATTATTTTGGTATCCGGGTCGACAGCGAGATACTCCAGATAATCTACACTATCAAGGTCACACCCGTTGCCAAAGCTAACCACCTTGCTAAAGTGAATCCAGCGCCTTAATCCGATACCGATAACCCTTCCCGCATGTCCACCACTCTGAGAGATAAAGCCCACCGATCCAACTTCCCCCAACATCTCCATCGGCCCATAGGGCATCAGGTGGGCCGGTGAGTATACGCCAATGCAATTGGGTCCGATGATGCGAAAGCCGCCCTCCCTTGCCTTCTTAACCATCTCCCTTTCCAATCGGCGACCTTCCTCTTCCCCGGTCTCGGAGAATCCAGCGGTAAAGAACTGAACTACCTTTACCCCTTTGACAACGCAATCATCCAGCACACTGAGAACATGCTGCGCCGGGATACAAACGATCACATACTCAACAGAACCCGGGATATCCCTCATAGATGAGTAAGCCTTGAGACCGCAGATTTCGCCATCACTGGGATTGACTGGGTAGAGCTTGCCCTTAAAACCCACGTTGATCAGGGCTTCAAGGTACCTATTCCCAAATTTGGTGGGATTGGGAGAAGCGCCCACCACAGCGATGGACTTGGGATAAAATACAGGTTCAAACTCTCGAAGCTTGTCTTGATTCAGAAATGCCTCCCTTTTTCGAACACCGGGATTTTTATCCTCAACTCGTCTCGAACTTCTTCTGCTATCCCGGTGCCGTTGATGAGCCTTGCCGAGGTGTGTTATTTGCCTCTCTCGCCTTTATCAGCAAGTTCAGCACGAGTTGGGAAAATGCCGCAACTCTGCACCTCATCGCAGTATCCGAGGCGGTAACATTTAGGTTTGAGCTCAGCCCCAAGGCGGGGGGCTACTTTCTCCACCTCGGCTTTGATATGCTCGAATAGCTCCACGATCTCCCACTGCGCCCGAAGGCAAAGCCGCAACGAGCAGGCGTGAATCAATTCCCGAGCATTCATGGTCATCACCAGCCTGGTCTCAGCAGCGTTAGGAAGCACATAGCGAGCATCCTCTGCCGGGATGCCCGCATCGAGCATTTTAAGATAGAGGTCGTGAGCGGCACGAACCATCTCATGATACTTATCCCCCCACTCAGGCTTATCGCTTATTGTGGCAGGAGTAATGTAGTTAAATTCCTTTAAGGATACATATCTTTGACTCTGCTGGGTGTAGCTTGCCAGTCGATGGCGCACCAGTTGATGGCTGGTGACCCTGGAGATGCCCTCAATGGCGAATGTAAAGCTAACGTGTTCGAATACCGACAAATGGCCTGAAGAGAGGAGCCGGCGAATGAGACGATCCACTCTGTCAGGGGTTAGCTTTTCCAAAAGCTCGACGGCACTCACCGGGGAAGCAGAAACACGTGCAGCCGCTGCAATTGTCCGCTCAGGGTCGGGGGTATGACTGATTAATACGACATTAACCATAATCACGCTAACCTGTGGTTAGAGTAGCATTTTACCTTATAGTCTGAGGCAAGGCAACAAGTCGCATCAGTGGATGGCGAACACATTCACGTAAATACAAGGATAGCTAGAATGGAGTCCAGAGGGCAATTCCCTCGCGTCGGGGACGGGGGGTGTCCCCCAGCAATACATATCAGGGCGGGTGGGTGGGAAACACAAGATTAATTATCTATTGACTCGTAATGGCAGCAATATAATGGAGAAAAGGCGATGTGTCGCCAGCCACCTGGACGAGAAGATCTGTGTTGTTAAACCTTGCTCAAGCCCATATAATAAGGCGCAGGACAGTGACCTAAGTCTGAGAACGTAAATGCACTTTGTCGGCGTAGATATAATTGAGATCGAGCGCATCGAAGAAGCGTTGGCCCGTTGGGGTGAACGTTTTCTCAAGCGGGTTTATACTGAGGCGGAGCTAGGCATCTGTCGAGAGCGCGCTCCGGCACTGGCAGTACGCTTTGCCGCCAAAGAGGCAGTGATGAAGGCTTTAGGCACAGGGACAAATGGTGTTGGCTGGCGGGAAATCGAGGTGCTTTCAAACTCCGATGGCAAACCCCTTGTCTATCTTTATGGGGGAGCCCAAAAAAAGGCCGATGAACTGGGCTTGGTGGATATAGACGTCAGCCTCTCCCATTCCAGAGAATATGCCATCGCCTCAGTAGTGGGAGGAAGAATTGAAGATAGTCACCGTAAATGAGATGAGGGAGATCGAGCGCCGCGCTGCCGAGATCGGTCTTCCCCCCAACGTGCTAATGGAGAACGCCGGGCTCGTTATTGCCCAGAACGTGAAGGGATGGCTCGGCAATGTGGTTCAGCAACAGATTCTCATCCTCGTTGGACCGGGCAATAATGGCGGGGATGGACTGGTCGCCGCTCGACACCTCCACGACTGGGGAGCTAGAGTTTACATCCACCTTTGCACCAAGCGAAGCAATGACGACGCAAACTATGTCATAGTCAGGGAGAGAGGTGTCCCCTGCACCACAGCTAGTGAAGATCAGGACTTGTCTAACCTAAGTAGCATACTTTCCTCAAGCGATGTGGTCATCGATGCTCTGTTTGGCACGGGGAAGCTACGCCCTCTTGAAGGTGCCGTCAAGCAGACTCTGACCAGATTGAGGCACGTTAAGGAAATGAAGCCCTCCCTGAAGGTTATCGCCCTAGATTTGCCCTCAGGGGTGGACGCCGATACTGGAGCCGCTGATCCATCATGTGTTGCCGCCGATCTCACCATCACCCTCGCATATCCAAAGCTGGGGCTTTTCTCATTTCCCGGTCGAGACCTGGTGGGACAACTCGTCGTCGGTGACATTGGCATACCACCACACTTAGTCGATGATATAGCTACCGAACTGATTACCGATGATTATGTCAAGAATATGCTCCCACAACGACAGCGAAGCGCCCATAAGGGCACCTTCGGGCGGGTACTTGTTTGCGCGGGTTCCCTTAATTACATAGGTGCCGCTTACCTAGCCTGCGAGGGGGCGATTCGCGTCGGTGCAGGGCTGGTTACACTTGCCGTCGCTCGTAGCCTCCAGCCCATACTGGCAGCAAAGCTCACCGAGGTGACTTACGCACCCTTGCCCGAATCAGAGCCAGGCTTTATCGATAGCCAAGCATACGAGGTTCTCCATGAATGGCTTTCAGGCTATGATGTCCTGCTTATGGGGTGCGGATTGAGCCAACATCCCTCAGTGATGGACTTTGTCAGAAATTCTTTACTCGAGATGCCGCCATCCCTTTCCCCAGCCCTCGTCATTGATGCCGATGCCCTTAATGCCCTTGCTCAGATCCAAGGCTGGTGGCAAAGGCTCAATCAGAATGCTATACTTACTCCCCACCCAGGGGAAATGGCCCGACTCAGTGGGCTCACTGTGGACGAGATTGAGCAGGAGCGGCTAAGGGTAGCAGGGGAGAAAGCTGCCCTCTGGGGGAAGATAGTGGTGCTCAAGGGAGCTCATACAGTAGTAGCTTCGCCAAGCGGTGAAGCAAAGATTAGCCCTGTAGCTAACCCAGGCCTGGCTTCAGCAGGCACTGGTGACGTGCTTGCCGGGGCTATCGCCGGGTTGATGGCCCAGGGGCTTGTACCCTTTGCTGCCGCCTCCTGCGGCGTCTACCTGCATGGATCAGCGGGAGAGTCTGTTGGAGCGGAGCTTGGCGATGCTGGCATGGTTGCCAGCGACCTGCTGCCCGCGTTGCCCAAAGTGATCAAGAAAATCAAGGAAGGTTAAGCGAGATGTTACTGGCAATCGATGTAGGAAATACAAATATTGTCTTCGGTGTCTTCGAAGAGGATACGCTTCGTGCTACGTGGAGTATTGCCACCGATCTTAACAAGACAGCCGATGAGTACGCCGTGCTACTTTTGAACCTACTGCCGAGAGAGGGCCTCGCCCTATCCGACATCGACCATGCGATCATCTGTAGCGTCGTGCCTCCACTGGACGCCATTGCCGATGAATTGATCAAGCGCTACCTCGGAACTTCACCCCTTTTTATAAGCCCAGGGGTTAAGACCGGGGTGCGCATCAGCATTGACAATCCTCGTGAGGTTGGTGCTGACCGGGTGGTAAATGCCGCCGCAGCCCACCGACTCTATGGTGGTCCCCTTATCATCATCGATTTTGGCACCGCCACCACTCTTGATGCAATCTCTGAGGACGGCGATTACCTCGGTGGCGCCATTGCTCCAGGCATAGGCATTGCTGCGGAAGCCCTTTTCACCCGAGCATCGAAGCTGCCAAGAATCGAGCTGATCCCCCCAGAACATGCAATTGGGCGAAATACGGTAACGGCAATGCAATCGGGGGTGATGTTCGGCTACGTGGGACTGGTCGAAAGCCTGGTGGCTCGCATTCGTAAGGAATTAGGCGGTAAGATAAAAGTAGTGGCCACCGGTGGTCTTGCCAACGTGATCGCTAAGGAAACCAAGGTGATAGATGAGGTGAACCCCAACCTCACCCTTTTCGGACTACGATTCATCCACGCGATGAATAGATCGGGGGGGAAATGATTAGAGAGAAGACGATAGTTCTCGGTGTCACTGGTAGCATAGCCGCCTACAAAGCAGTGGAGCTTGCCAGCAAGCTTACTCAGGAGGGAGCCAGGGTCAATGTGGTGATGACCACTTCGGCACAAGAATTTGTCACCCCAATGACCTTCCGCACCGTCACCCAGCAGCCAGTGGTTACTGAGATGTTCGATATCGCCTCTGAGATCAGTGCTGCACATATAGCTTTGGCGGAACGGGCGGACGTGGTGGTCATCGCCCCCGCCACTGCAAATGTCATGGCCAAGCTGGCGTGCGGCATCGCCGACGACATGCTTTGCTGCACCGTTCTCGCTACCAAAGCCCCTGTAATAGTTGCCCCAGCGATGCATGCAAATATGTATGAGAACCATGCTACTCAGGAGAACGTCTCCAAGCTCAAAGCCAGAGGTTTTACCTTCGTCGGCCCCGCCTACGGCCGCCTCGCCGGTGGAGCCAGCGGATTGGGTCGATTTGCCGAAATCGGAGAGATCCTGGGCACGATTCATCAGGTGCTAGGAAGAGGTGGCGACCTGGCAGGAAGGCGCATCGCGGTGAGTGCCGGAGGCACTCGAGAGCCCATCGACCCCGCGCGTGTTATCGGCAATCGCTCCTCAGGAAAGATGGGCTACGCTATCGCTGAAGCCGCTCGGGACCGGGGTGCGTATGTAGTGTTGGTCAGCGCCCCAACTGCCCTCAACCCTCCTGTTGGCATGGAGGTGGTTCAGGTCGAGACGACCATACAGATGCGAGACGCCATCGTCAATGCCACCGCTCAGGCGGATGCGCTAATCATGGCAGCGGCCCCTGCCGACTTTCGCCCGGTTGCCACCGCAGAAAGCAAGATCAAGAGGAAAGGCGAAACCATCACCCTAGAGCTGGTGGAAAACCCGGACATTCTCGGCGAAGTGAGAAGCGACCTCGCCAGGGTTGGGTTTGCTGCCGAAAGCGAGAACGTGGTGGAGAACGCCACCGAGAAGCTAAAGAGGAAAAACCTCGACCTCATCGCCGCCAATGACATTACCGCCACCGACAGCGGATTCGACGTCGATACCAACAAGGTGGTGCTCATCGACCGTGACGGCAACGTGGAGGACCTACCTCTTCTCTCCAAGTATGAGGTCGCCAACCGCATCCTGGACAAGGTAGTGGAATTGTTGCCAAAAGAGTCCGTTTAGAAATGTAGCGCGAGGCTTTAGCCTCGCTTAAGGCGACCCTGAAGGGTCGCGCTACAAAAATGACCAAAATTGAGCGGAAAATCAAAATTAAACACTCTCGTCAGAAACCTAGGAGGTGAAACTACGCCCTTGGAAGAGATTATAAAATCATTGATGGAGGGTTTCAAAACTACCGCCGATATTAAGATGGTCTATGGAGAGCCGATGACCTTCTTCGGCAAGACCCTCATCCCTATCGCCAAGGTGGGCTATGGACTTGGCGCTGGCGAAGGGAAGGACCCCAATGGTAGCGGTGGAAGTGGCGCCGGTGGTGGTTGTAGCACCGAGCCACTGGGCTTTCTTTTGGTCACGGAAGAAGAGGTGAGATTTATCCCTCTCGCCAAAGAGAAGGCGCTCCCTCAACCTATCATCAGGACGCTCCTCCCTGCGGCAGTAGCAGGGATTATCGCCGGGGTGGCGATAGCAAGAAGGCTCCGCCAACGCAAAGAAGCCCCAGCACCATAAGCAAGCGGGATTTTTACGGGGACTTCTCATGGCAAGAGGGGCAGCAAAGAAGTGAACTTCACTAAGGGGGTGCATTTATGGAACTGCTTATAGATGGCGTACGCTATAGATTGTGGACACCCAAAGATGAAGCTGCTTTAGAAGACATTGTTAAAGAACATGCCAAAGACATCTTTGGCGAAGACTCGATATACTTTGATATTAAGCGAAAGATAAGGTCGCCAGCAGGTATTGGCTCAATACCAGATGGATATGCAATCACTTTCGGCGATACGCCTCGCTGGTACATTGTAGAGGTAGAGCTATCATCTCATCCCCTATATGAGCATATAGTCCCACAAATGACCAAATTTAGCATGGCAATAAACGATCTAAATACGCAGAAAGCAATAGTCGATGCTATGTATAGTGAGACAGGGAGCAACGTTTCTGAGCAGACCTTAGTGCGAAACAAAATTGGGTCTCAGGAGATTCATGAATTCCTATCGGGTCTTATCTCTAGTCGTCCTGTCCTGGTTATCGTAATCGAAGAGAAAACTAAAGAGCTGGAGGAGGTCTGCACCAGTCTTCATCTAGAGACAAAGGTTGTAGAATTCAAGACCTTCGAAAGAGAGGGCGTTGGCTTAGCAGTTCACGCCCACTTGTTCGAGCCAATATGGAAGCCTATGGTAGTTAAAGAGCCTACCCCCGTTGAGGTTAGCGGGGAAGAGAAAATCCCTACGACGGGGCGCGGAATCGTGTGGACAAATGGAACTACCACCATACCCTCAAGTGAGCTAGTGAAGCAAGTACCCCCAGCGGTAATGGCGGAGCTCGGCGGCACGGCTAAAGCCCATGCCTACGGGCGCATTATCGAAGCAGCACAGAAGCGCGGCTACCTCACGGAGTGGAAACAAGTGTCAGCAAACAGGAGAGCCGAGCGGATTCAATATGACGCAAAAACTGGCTGAGATACCAAAAGTCTATGATCCTAGCTGTAGAGTGGGTGCAGCCTCCTGAAGGGGCAAACCCACCGCCCTTCTCTACGGTGGGTTTCTCCGGACGAAGTATCGGAGCCCGCAAGGCGGACATTACACTTCACCAACCCTACTTCTAAATTTGAGTGCTCATCTTTTCCGCCAGCGTTTGTGCATTTTTTTATCGCATACCCCTCGGCGTCATTATTGAAGTAGATGTCTGGGTCACAGGAATTTGCTAAACTCCTTAGGAGTCAAGCCTGCCTCCTTAATAATTCTGAGTTGCAACCCACGTTTAAGAGCCTTTGCATGCCCTGGAATAGGAACCGGTCGGGTTAGTCCTTCCTTATACATAATCACATGGCTGCTGGTTTGGCGAACAACATAAAAGCCCGCTTTTTCCAGAGCTCCTATCATCTCAGCGGGCTTTAAAGCAGGCAATCTTTGGCTCAAGGCTTTACCGCTTCAAGTAACGGCTCTAGCTCCTGAGGGACAGGTAGGTTGAGATCTCGAGCAGCAGCAAGACATCCGGCAAGAGCATCCTCGATATTAGCTAGAGCCTCTTCAAAGGTTTCACCCTGGGAAACACAGGAAGGGTAAAGAGGCACGCTCACTACATATCCGCCTTCCTCCGCTGGCTCAAACTCATATTCGACTCCACCTTTAATCACTTTAAGTTTTTCTCGGGGCTTCAGCTTCTTCATCCTCTAGCCCTCCACCTCAAATTATAACATGTGGTGCAAAACCATTCCACCCTTCTCGGTCTTGACCAGAGGCAGCTCTTAGAAATTCAGACTTTCCATGACTAAATTTGAGTAGCCAGCTTCTGCGCCAGCAACTGCGCGTTCTCTATAGCATACCCTTCAGCATCGTTGTTGAAGTAGATATAGACTGCATCCAGGCTTCTGGCCAATTCCGAAATCCTTCTCGCCCAGTCCTCAAGCTCCCCATCGGAGTAGCAGCTATAGTAAAGCCCGCTTGAGCCATGAAAGCGGATGTAGGCGAAATCCGCCGTCGCCACCAGTGGGCAAGAGAGGCCGGGCATGTCGAAGACGCAGAAGCCAACATTATGCTGGCGCAGCATCTCAAAAACCCCCTCATCAAGCCATGACTCATGGCGAAACTCCAGCACATGACGAAGTTCCTTGGGCAAGAGGCAGAGAAAGCTGTCAAGCCTCTCGTCGTTTCGATGCATATTTGGCGGAAGCTGGTAGAGCAGAGGTCCCAGTTTCTCTTTGAGAAGGCGCGCCCTCGATAGAAAGGTCTGTATCGGCTCCTCGACATCCTTAAGCCGCTTGATGTGGGTGATGAAGCGGCTGACCTTTACCGCATAGATAAAGCCCTCGGGGGAGGTCTGGTGCCAGTTCGAAAACGCCTTCTCTGTTGGCAGGCGGTAGAAGCTACTGTTGAGTTCCACCGTGGGGAAATGGCGGGTGTAAAATTCCAGCCACTTCGACTGGGCCAGCTTCGGTGGATAGAACACCTCTCTCCAGTGCCGGTACACCCAACCACTCGTCCCAATGTAATATTCGGCCAAACCTTATCACCTCGCCATCTTGAATTATATGCCACTCCAATATCGCCATCAACCTTGATAGCCTGCCCCCATTTGTGGTAGATTTCCAATAGCAATTCTGGCTTCAAATAGCCCGAGATGATAGCAATAAATGACAGGCTAATCATGAATCTGGAAGAGGCACGGGAAAGACTAATACTACATATTAGCCGTGAGCTACATGATGAGAGGGTGCTTGATGCTATGCACCGAGTGCCACGGGAGCTTTTCGTGCCTCAGGCAGAGCGTCACCTTGCCTATGAGGACAGGCCACTGCCCATCGGCGAAGGGCAAACCATCTCTCAGCCATTCATCGTCGCCCTGATGACCCAGGCGTTGAAGCTCACTGGGACGGAAAAGGTCTTGGAGCTAGGCGCTGGAAGTGGCTATCAGGCAGCCATCCTTGCTGAGCTGGCACGAGAGGTGATCACAGTGGAGCGGCTACAAAGCCTTGCAGACACTGCCCGACAGACCCTGGCCAGTCTGGGCTACACCAACGTAAAGGTTTACCTTGCCGAAGAAACCATCGGCTGGCAAGCCGAGGCACCCTATGACGCAATCATGGTAACCGCTGGTGCGCCACAGATCCCCCCAAAGCTACTCGAGCAGCTAACGGTGGGCGGTCGCATGGTCATCCCCGTTGGCTCCATGTGGGATCAGGACCTGCTCCAGGTGACCAAGCAAAAGAAAGGATTCACCGTTAATAATATGACCCCCTGCCGTTTCGTCCCTCTTATCGGCGAGGGAGCCTGGAGCGATAATTAGAGGAGCTTTGGACTGAGAAGAACCTACAGCAAGCTATGAGGCTCTCTCAACACGCCGCGGCCAAAGTCCTATAACTATAAGCGCTCCCAGCCCAACGCCAGCGATGACAGCGCCAACCCAATCCAATAGACACAGCACAGTGACAATCACCCCGGACAATAGTACCCCCAAGCAAATTGACAGCATGGCATCCCTAAATCTCAACCCAAGTAAAAATGCAACCATTGAACCGGTCCAGGCACCCGTCACTGGCAAGGGGATGGAGACGAAGAGCATAAGCCCAATCCGCCCATATCTTTCTACAAGCCTTCCTCGCCGCTGCGCCATGCCTAAAACCCGCTCAAGCGCAGTCCCGATAACACCCATCCTGGCGGCGACTCGCCTCACAAAGCCGAGAAAGAGAAGAAGAAAGGGAACGGGAAGAATG
Organism: Dehalococcoidia bacterium; assembly: GCA_030610655.1. Classification (GTDB taxonomy): domain Bacteria; phylum Chloroflexota; class Dehalococcoidia; order E44-bin15; family E44-bin15; genus DAOUVR01. The sequence goes on along the minus strand of JAUWRG010000002.1, from coordinate 42,309 downwards.
TTTCCGACAAGAGCGATGGGGAAGGCATAATACCATGGGATATGGAAAATGTTTATCGCTACTGGCAGTGCACCCCTGAGTTCTACTATGGGGAGCATCGAGACGATAAACACTATCAGTGTTTTTGAAATCCCTAAGCTTAGTAAGCTCTCGAACACAGCTATCCCCTCGGCACAATACCATGTGCGGGAAAGCCCCGTCAAGCCAACTGATGTCCCCAGCTATTGTCATATTTTGAACTATTTGCTACATTACCGTAGCGAGTGATTGCCAGGAGAAGCAAAAGGAGAGGTGGAACAGTGGAAAAGGGACTACTCATCTTCCTTGTGTTCTGGGGTGTGTTTTTTTGGCCGTGACTTAGGCGGCATACTCTAACGACTACGCTATCAAAGATTGCACGGCCGCTTTCCGAAGCGCGAAGACGTGCGTTGGTGGGTATGGATTCTCCTTCGCCCTGCTGAGCCGCGACGTAAGGGTAGCCAGGGGCCAATGCATGGCGGAGGCAATGGAGGTGGTGATAGGGGGAGCTCCTAGATCTCGGCTGAAACAGTTCAGCGGCAAGGCAGCCAGAAGCTAGGGAGTCTGTTACAGGGCAGCAATTTTTTACCCGCTGTACTCCTTGCCGTGCCGCAAAAACGCTGCTATACTACTTCTAGCATGAATTATGAGACGGTCATCGGCTTGGAGGTCCACTCTCATCTACTAACAGAGAGCAAGATGTTTTGCAGTTGCAGTGCGGACTACATAAATGCTGCCCCTAACACTCATGTATGCCCCGTTTGCCTGGGGATGCCCGGTGTTCTGCCTGTAATAAACCAGCAAGCATTGGAATACACAGTAATGACAGCGCTTGCCTTAAACTGTACCATCCCCGAATATACCAAGTTCGACCGAAAGAACTACCCCTATCCCGACCTCATGAAAGGCTATCAGATCTCCCAGTATGATACCCCTATAAGCATCGATGGGGGGATGGACATCGAGGTTGAAGGTCAACAAAAGAGGATCGCGATCACTCGAGTTCACCTTGAAGAGGACACAGCAAAGCTACTTCATCGCCACACGCCAGAGGGGGAGTCCTATACCTTGATGGATGTCAATCGTTCTGGTGTGCCTCTTATGGAAATCGTAAGTGAGCCTGACCTACGCTCCCCTGAGGAGGCGCGACAATACCTGATCAAGCTGCGTGCCATCCTCCAGTTTCTCGGCGTCTCCACAGGGAATATGGAGGACGGGAGCTTCAGGTGTGATGCCAATATAAGTATTCGACCGCTCGGTAGAACCGACTACGCAGCCAAGGTCGAGGTCAAGAATATGAACAGCTTCAGGGCTGTTTATCGTGCCCTTGAATACGAGGAGAAGAGGCAGAAAGAGGTACTTGAGGCAGGAGGAACTATCGTTCAAGAAACCAGGGGCTGGATTGAGGAAAGAGGGGTCACAGTGTCACAGCGGAGTAAAGAGTATGCCCACGACTATCGGTATTTCCCTGAGCCTGATCTTCCTCCAATGGCGTTCAGCCGTACCTGGGTTGAAGAGCTTGGAGCCAAACTCCCCGAGCTTCCCGATGCCAGGCGCAGTAGATTCACACAGCAGTATGGCCTACCGGTTTATGATGCCAGCCTGCTAACCACCTCTAAAGCGATGGCTGATTACTTCGAAGACTGCATAGGCCTGACTGAGGGCCCAAATCTTGAAAAGAGAACCAAGGCGGTGAGCAACTGGCTTCTCGGCGATTTCACCAGATTGCTACACTCTACAGTCACCGACATCAGCGACTGCAAGGTAACATCCAAGCATCTAATGGAGATGCTGGACCTCATCGAGAAAGGGACACTCAGTGGTGCCGCGGCCAAGACAGTCCTTGAAGATATGTTCAGTGACGGCAAGCGCGCCAGCGAGATCATCGCCGAGAAAGGGCTTACCCAGATCAGCGATGAACAAAAGATAGTCCAGGTAATAGACGAGGTAATCGCAGCCAACGAGCAGGCAGTGGCAGATTTGAAAAAGGGTAAGGAAAGAGCGAAAACCTTCCTTGTAGGGCAGGTGATGAGACTGACAAAGGGGCGGGCCAATGCCTCATTGGTAAATGAACTCTTGAAGGAGAAACTGGAAGGTTAGTCATGTTGACCTATCTCAATATCGCTCAAATCATAATAGCTGTAGTCTTGATTGCTGCCATCATGCTCCAGGCGAGAGGAGGCGGGCTGGGAGGCATCTTCGGCACCCAGACGGGCACGTACCGCACCAAGAGAGGGGTAGAGAAAACGCTGTTTCAGCTCACCATCATCCTCACTGCGATCTTTATCATCATCTCGATATTCGCTGTTCGTGTTGCTGGTTAGAACTATGGGCGTAATTACACTGACCACTGACTTTGGCCTGCAAGACCCGTATGTGGCAGCGGCAAAGGGTGTGATCCTCAGCATCAATCCTAAAGTCAATATCATCGACATCAGCCATGCCATCGAGCCACAGAATATCGCTCAGGCTGCCTTTTTGTTGAGCACCACCTATCATTATTTCCCCAAAGGCACCATCCATGTTGCTGTCGTTGATCCTGAGGTAGGCACCGAACGAAAGGCAGTGCTGTTAGTTACGCCATCAGCCTTCTTTCTTGCTCCAGACAACGGCCTTCTCAGCTACATAATAGATGAAACTCCCCCGGATAACATCCAGGTCTTCGCCCTCACAAATCCCCGTTACTTGCTTTCACCCGTAAGCGATACCTTTCACTGTCGCGACATCTTTGCTCCCGCAGCCGCCCACCTATCTCGGGGCATTTCACCCGACGAGTTTGGCGAGATTATTCACTCAATCTATGCATTCCCCATTTCCCGACCTCAGGTTAGCGAAGACGGAGTGCTTGTCGGTCATATCCTTCACATCGACCACTTTGGCAATCTAATCACCGACATCAAAAAGAACAACCTCCCCAGAGGCAGGATCTTCATCGAGGTTCACGGTCACATCATAGATGATCTGAGCCGGACCTATGCCGATGAAGATGAAACCGAGCTGCTAGCGCTTATCGGCAGCAGCGGAAATCTGGAGGTATCGGTGAGCAATAACAATGCCGCCAGGTTTCTTAGAGCCAAAATGGGCGATGAAGTAAAGGTGGGAATCAACAAATCGTCACTGAAACAGATTAGGAATAAGGAAACATATTAATTACATGGATTCCAGTGTCAAAATATCCATAAAGAAGAGGAAAAACCCAAACTCCCTGAGGACTAGAAATACGAGAGGCAACGGTTAAGGGAAATAGGTCTTGGGAATGAGCCAGAGTATATCTCTTAAGCAGCAGGCGTTATCTTGGGTTACACTCTTACGCATCGGCCCCGCGGCAAGGGGCGTTCTCCCTTTCCTCCTAGGAACAATTATCGCCTGGAGCCAGGGGTATCCCATTAGCTGGGCAGTGCTCTTACTTGCAACACTGGCCATCATTCTCATTATGCTAATAACCTTTCTAATCAATGAATACTATGACTACGGAGCAGATATAGTAAACAGACAGTTCCACAGCCTTTCTGGCGGTTCTCGCGTGCTACCAATGGGACTGGTGCCTCAGCGCCAGGCATTGTGGGCTGCCTATGCCCTTGTAATTCCAGTATCTATTATTGGGTTGGTGCTTTATTTCTTCTATAACACTGGCCCCCTTACTATCCCACTGGGGGTTCTGGCTTTATTTATTGGCTATTTTTACACCGCTAAGCCTATTCAGCTATGCTATCGCGGTTTGGGGGAAATTGCCATCTGGTTCTCCTGTGGTTGGCTCGCTACCATCATGGGCTACTATCTTCAGACCAGCTGCTTTGATACCGTGGCTATTTTGTCCTCCTTCCCCGGAGCTTTCAGCATCTTCCTGGTTATCCTGATTAATGAAATTCCCGACATGACCTCTGACAAAGTGGTGGGAAAAATGAATCTAGCGGTCAGACTTGGCAAAGATAAGGCTGCTCTTCTATACATTGCATTACTTGCATTCTGCTATGTCTTTATGATAGCTATCGCATTCTTCGGCGTCCCTAAAATAACTGTGATTCTTTCCCTGATCCTGTTGCCCTTTATAATATGGAATATCCATAGCCTCAGAAAGAAAGGAGGCATGGAGGATATTAGAACTCTGGAAGCAGTGTCCTTGAGAACCATGCTACTCGACCATCTTATCACCTTCATCTACATCGCTGCTTTTCTCATAGTAGGGCTAAGCTATGTGGAAACAGGGTATAGTGACCTGGTAATAATAGGTGCCCTTTGCTTATTTGCCCTGGTGCTGGAAGGACTGAGTGTAGCTTGTTCAAGAATCATCAAAGAAAAGTAAAACCATTCTATAACCCACCGACGCTCGTACTAAGACAGGCGATGAGTGCCTTATATCTAGGTATGCTGACTCACTGGACGAAGCTCCCTCACTGGACACTAAAAGGGAGGAATACTCTTCCTACGGCCGCAGGAGCTCTTGGCATGGGATGCATTGGCTTTCCTATCCACCCTGTCTGGGAAGTAACCCTGGCCTGTAACCTCAGGTGCAAACAGTGTCATGCTGGTGCTGCCAAAAAGGGTGCAGCGGAGCTTTCAACCGAGGAGGGTAAGAAGCTCTTAGACCAGATGGCTGAGATACAGGAGTTCCGTATGCTCGCATTTGGTGGAGGCGAACCTCTGGTCCGACCCGATATCTTCGAGCTTGTCGACTATGCCCACAGCCTTGGATTTGAAATTTCAATTGCAACAAATGGAACTCTGGTTACTCGTGATGTGGCAAAGAGATTTAAGAAAATGGGAGTGGCCAATATGGCTATTGGACTCAACGCCAACGACAAGACGGTTCACGAAGGGATAACACAGGTTCCAGGTTCCTTCGAAAAGACTAAGCAGGCGATTTATAACACGCTCGATATGGGGATGAACCTGCAAATCAATACAACAGTCATGAAGGAGAATCGCTCCTCCATACCGGGTCTGCTCGATTTTGCCTCTGAAGTTGGCACTGAGATTGTGCTTCTCTACCAGGTAGTTCCTGAAGGTAGAGGAAAGATGGATATGGAACTCTCGATAGAAGAGTATCTTGCCACAGTAAATCTAATAATAGATAAACAACAAACGAGTAGCGCCGTAATTGAACCAGTATGTTATCCCCAATATTGGGCCTACCTAGTGAGGAGGAGTGGCAGAGTGCCTTGGGGAATGGCGCTCGCAGAAAAGGTTTTCAAGGGCTGCGTCGCCGGTAGCGGGCTTTGCTATATAAAGCCCGATGGCGAGGTTTGGCCCTGCCCATTCATCCCCATAAGCGGCGGTAATGTGCGTCAAACCCCCTTACCGCAAATATGGTATAATTCGCATTTATTCAATAGCTTACGGAATAGAGATAACTTGAAGGGAAAATGTGGGGTATGCTCCTACAGGAACATATGTGGAGGATGCCGCGGCAGAGCTTACGCTCACCTCGGCGACTATTTAGAGGAGGACCCCTTTTGCTTCCTCAACAAAACCTACTCCGCTGTCGAAGCGCGGATGCGTGATGAAGTCAAGGTGGGGGTCAGTAAGTCATCACTGAAAGGAGGCTAGAAATGGTCAAAGTCGGTAACTGGGTCAAACTTTGGTTTGTCGCCATAAGAGCGCCCTTCTTCGTTGCTGTGATCACCCCTGCTATCCTGGGGACTGCCATCGCCTGGCAGAGCACTGAGATATTTTATTGGCACTACTTTCTGCTGGCGCTGGTGGGCGCTGCCCTAATAAACAGTGGCACAAACCTAGTCAACGATTATTTTGACCGCTCTACCGATGACATCAATGTCGAGTATGTAGCCCCGTTCACTGGAGGGAGTCGCATGATTCAGCAGGGGCTGATCGCTCCTTCGCGCGTTCTTGTGGCGGGGATGTTCTGCTTCGTTGCGGTAGCAGCCATCGGGGCATATCTCGTCTGGGCCACCTGGGCCAGCGGCCCCATGATCCTCATCCTGGGGACTATCGGCGTCTTCAGTGGTTTTTTTTACACAGCTCCACCTCTTAAATTAGGCTACCGATGGCCGGCGGAAGCGATAGTAGGGCTAAATTGTGGCATCCTGGTAACCCTGGGAGCATACTGGATTCAAGCTCAGACATTTTCGTGGCACTCGCTTGAATCGTGGGTGCCGGTGATCGCATCCATTCCCCTGGCAATTATCATTGCCGCACTTTTATGGGTCAATGAGATTCCGGATTATGCCGCCGACAAGGCAGTAGGCAAGAACCATCTGGTTGTGCTATTAGGCAAGGAGAGGGCAGCAAAGGGATACATGGTGCTATTGAGCGCTGCCTATATATGCCTCGTAATCGGGGTTATTGCTGCGGGGATTACCCCATTTGCTCTACTTGGGCTTCTGACGCTCCCCTTGGCGCTGAGAGCGATGAGGGTTGCGATAAAGAACTACGCCGATTCCAAAGCCCTCGCTCCAGCCAATGCCATGACGCCGATGGTATACCTGGCTACAGGACTTCTGATGGCGGTGGGGTTCTTCATCGCCGGGGTAGTGTGAGCTATTTCACCACCGCTGCCGTTCCATTTATCCTGGTAGCTCACTTACTCCTGGTCACCGGCTATATCCCAGCCGGGGTCTTCTGGGGTTAAAATCTTTGATAAAGGTAGGGAGTTAATGTCGCCTGACCTGATTTTATTGCATCCGCCAAGTGTGTACGATTTTCGGCAAAAAACGATTCTTTACGGACCGGTTAGTGACCTGATTCCGCCCTCTCCGGTTTTCGAGATGTACCCGATAGGCTTTGCCAGCATTGCCGAATATCTGAAGCGGGCTGGCTATCAGGTACGCATTATCAACCTTGCGGTGCGGATGCTAAATGACAGAAGCTTCGACGCTGAGGCGTTGATAAAGCGCCTGAGGTCACCGGTTTTCGGCATCGATTTGCACTGGCTAGTCCATTCTCATGGTGCGATTGAGGTAGCAAAGTTGGTGAAACGGCACCATCCCAACGCCAAGGTGGTAGTAGGCGGGTTCTCCGCTTCTTACTACTATCAGGAACTAATGGAGTACTCTGAGATAGACTATATAGTGAGAGGTGACTCTACCGAGGAGCCCTTGCGCCAGTTAATGGACTGTATAAAAGGGGGAATAGAGCCAGAGGCAGTACCCAATCTTGTCTGGCGAGATAGCCAGGGCAGAAGCCGAGAAAACCCCTTCTCCCATGTTCCTGCCGACCTTAGTGGGGTAATGGTCAACCATTATGCCAATGTCGTCCGTTCGGTGATTAGATACCGCGACCTTGCCAGCTATGTTCCATTCAGCAACTGGGTAAAATATCCAATTACTGCGGTTTTTACCTGCCGCGGTTGCACCCACAATTGTGCCATTTGTGGTGGGTCTGCCTCAGCCTTCCGCCAGTTCTATGGTCGAGATAGGACCGTGTTTCGTTCCCCGCAATCGGTGGCTGAAGATGTAAGACAGATCGAGCGTTTCAGCAGTGGCCCCATCTTCATCCTCGGCGACCTGCGGCAAGCTGGGGAAAATTATGCTTATGAAGTTTTACAGTTGCTCCATAAGAATAATGCCAAGAATCAATTCATCCTAGAGCTATTCACCCCAGCGCCAAGGGAGCTTCTGCGCCAGATGGGCCTATCCTGTCCCAAATTCTGCTTAGAGATTTCTCCCGAGTCGCACGACCCTGAGGTAAGACGGGCCGATGGCAGACACTATTCCAATGGAGAGCTGGAGCGAACGTTGGGCGATGCCCTTGATGCCGATTGTGGGCGATTGGACGTCTTCTTTATGATCGGGCTGCCGAGGCAGACCCCGCAATCGGTAATGGATACCATTGACTATTGCGACTATTTATTCCAGAAATTTAGGGGGGATAAGCGGCTTTCCCTGTTCATTGCCCCGCTATCACCCTTCCTTGATCCGGGTAGTCTCGCCTTTGAGCAACCAGAGCGTTATGGATACCGCATCCGGTTTCGGACGCTTAAGGAGCATCGCCAGGCACTAATTTCACCAAGCTGGAAATACTCCCTGAACTATGAAACGGAGTGGATGACCCTCCACCAAATTGCTGACGCTGCCTATGAAGCCATATTGCGCCTTAACCGTTTAAAAGCCAAGTACGGGGTTGTATCGAAACAACTGGCCGAGGCAGGAGAACAACGTATTTTGGCGGCTCGGGAGATGATGCAACGCATGGATGATATGCTAACCTGCGGCAACCTGGAGGAGGAGTTGCCTCACTTGAAACCAAGGATAGACGAGATAAACGGGCTTCCGGTGAGTGAAAAGGCACAGTTGGAACTACCCATGGGGCTTATTAAGCTAAAGCCTTGGCGCACTCTATGGTCACTGGCGACCAAGCGATAATTATTCTACCACCACTGCTGTACCATAGACCAGAATCTCTGCAGCACCGCTCATTACCATCGAAGTCATGAGCCTGGTATCCAAGATGGCATTGGCACCCATCCCTTCCGCCTGCTCTACCATCCGGTGAATAGCCTCTTCCCTAGCCTCAGCTAAAAGTTTGGTGTATTCACTGATTTCCCCGCCGACTATACTACGCAATCCAGCAGTCAAATCTCTTCCTAAATGCCTTGCCCTGATAGTGCTGCCCTTCACCATGCCCAAGGTCTTAGTGATCTTCTTCCCCTCTATATGGTCTGAGGTTACAACGATCAATGCTTCACCTTCTTTATATCTTTCGGTTCCTTCTTCGCTTTCCGGAAGCGGTCTATAACTACATATTCCAGGAGCCCGACAAAGCCTAGGATAATAAGCCCCATCAATACCTTCCACCACATGGAGGCATCGGGGCGTTCAAAAAACTCCAACAGCGCATAACCAATGAGCCCCGCAACACCGATCCCAACCAACACCCAACATACATATTGCCATAGCTTCATAATATCACCTCCGGTATCTCCAGATCGTACCTTTATCGGTGTCCTCAAGGATTATATCGAGTTCTAACAGCTCGTGGCGAATCCTATCAGCAAAGTCCCATTCCTTGCGATCCCTTAGTTTCCCCCTAGCCTCGACTAACGAAGAGATGATGGCTTCGGCATCTGTCTGAGGTGCCCGCTCGACGACAGACCCAGCGGGACCGAAGGCCTCTATTACCAAGTCCGGAGCGACACTGTTCAACTTGGCATGAACTTCAGACAGTAGTCGCGCGAGAGATGCAACATCAAGGTGTATCGTCACCTCCTCCAAAGTCAAACCTAGCACACTGGCGAGCTCGGTGATCATTTTCTGAGCCTTATCTATAAATGAGCCCTCCTCGGCGGCTCGATTTATCTCCCTCGCCAAATCGAAGAGAACGGCGATGGCCTGAGCAGTATTGAAATCGTCATCCATCGCCTCCATGAACCTTTCATGATAGGCCACAACCTCAACCGCTACCCTCGATGGGTCGGGACTCTCCCGATGCACCGCAAGGCATAGCCTTCCCACCCCTTTCTCCGCCGCTTCCAGACCTTCCTCACTATAGGTGAGAGGGCTTCGATAATGGGAGCTTAACACGAACAGTCTCAAAGCATCAGCGCTCCAGCGCTCCAGAGCCTCTTTAACCGTGATTAGATTTCCCAGTGATTTGCTCATCTTCTCTTCGCCAAGCTGCACCAGCCCATTATGGAGCCAATACTTGACAAAGGGAGCAGAGCCGCTAAATGCCTCCGATTGGGCGATCTCGTTCTCGTGATGGGGAAAAACGAGATCTTGCCCACCACCGTGAATATCAGTGGTATCGCCCAAGTATTTCAAGCACATAGCGCTGCACTCAATATGCCAGCCAGGTCTTCCCAGCCCCCAGGGGCTTTCCCATGACGGCTCGCCGGGCTTCGCCCCCTTCCACAGGGTGAAGTCCATCGGGTACTCCTTGCCAGCCATTTCTTCAGTTACTCTCATTTCATCGATCGACCGACGGCTGAGTTTCCCATACTCAGGGAAACTTTTCACTCGGAAGTAGACATCGCTCCCGGCATTGTAGGCATGCCCCTTGTCGATTAATCCTTCGATAACCTCAATGATTTTGGGGATCTCCTCCGTAGCCCTGGGGTAAATGTCTGCCCTCTTTACATTCAACGCATCCATATCAACGAAGTACTGGGCGATGAATCCCTCGGCAAGCTCCCTGACTGAAACCCCCAGTTGATTTGAGCGAGCGATAATCTTATCATCGACATCGGTGAAGTTCTGGATATACCTCACCCTGTAGCCACGAAACTCAAGATAGCGCCTGATGACATCAAAAACGATATAGCTCATGGCATGCCCGATGTGACACTCACTATAGGGCGTAACCCCGCAAACGTACATCTTTATAGGATCGCCCTGGGGCACAAACTCCTCTTTTCGACCCGAAAGGGTATTGAAGACTCTCATTCTACCGCCTTTCGATCAAAGCCACCGCATGGGCAGCGATGCCTTCTCCTCTGCCTAAAAAGCCAAGCGCTGCCGACGTGGTCGCCTTAACCGAAACCTGCTCTTTAGCAATGTCTAGGGCATCTCCGATATTGCGCCGCATTTCATCGATGTAAGCAGCCAGTTTAGGCTCTTCGGCAATAATAGTGGCATCGATGTTTTCGACAATAAAGCATTGACTATGAATCATATCGCGAACACGCTTTAGAAGCACTATGCTGGAGATACCTTCATACTGAGGATCACTATCGGGAAAGTGGGTGCCAATGTCCTTCAAAGCGGCGGCGCCCAAGAGGGCATCGATAACGGCATGCACTAATACATCGGCATCGCTGTGGCCCAAGAGGCCGCGCTCAAAGGGTACCTTCACTCCCCCAAGAACAAGAAGACGCCCCTTAACTAAAGGATGGATATCATACCCGATTCCAATGCGCATTATTCGTACATCGCTTGGATAATAGATTTATTTCACTTGTCCTGAGCTTGTCGAAGGGCTCGCCACCAACGGTATCTGGCATAACCTATTTGCAACCTGCTTCGCAGCCATGATTCGTTTGCTGGCGGTCGCCTAAAAGTGTTTGCACCTGTTGACTGCGTAATTGCGCATGAATGCCCACCGCTACATATTCACCAAAGACCCTTTCCATTCGCAAGGCCAAAAGGTAGCAAGAAATCGATCCCCTAGCCTCGTTGCCTACTTTTAAGGATGGCCTCTGCTAGCAAGAGGTCATCCGGGGTTGTCACCTTAATATTGGCATCAGATCCTGGGTAGACCTTAACCTGATAATTTAGATTTTCAACCAGAGTAGCATCGTCTGTGGCGTAACCCTGAGCTTTTTGATAAGCCTCATTTATTATGTCAAATCGAAACACCTGAGGAGTCTGGGCAGCCCAAAGGGTCTGGCGAGGTGGCGTCTCCTCAACGAAGGAGCCTGGAGAAACAACCTTGATAGTATCAGCAACCGGTATAGCAGCAATAGCAGCGCCACACTGGCTAGCCTCCTTAATCCCTGCTTCAACTAAATCTACACTGATGCAAGGGCGAGCTCCATCATGTATCACCACCCACTGGCAGCCTGAGAGGTTCTCAAGCCCCTCTCTTACCGAGTCCTGTCGTCGAGCTCCACCACGGCACACTACACTCACCTTAGACCAGTGATACTCCTCCACCATTCTCCTCCCCACAGTAAGATTATCCTCGCTTAATACAATAACCACCTGGTCAATTGAGGGACACTTTTGAAATACATCAACCGCATGAGCAAGGAGGGGCTTGCCGGCTATTTTGGCGAAGACCTTATCTACCCCTCCCATTCGCCTACTTTTACCAGCGGCAACAATGATGGCACCAACCCTACCCATTCATCACTCCGCTTTAGGGTGAGCGAAGATCATCCGTCCCGCCGCTGTTTGCAGAATCCTCGTAACCACCACTTCAATGCTATTGTTAATGTAACGCCGCCCATCTTCCACCACAACCATGGTTCCATCATCGAGGAAGCCGATGCCCTGCCCAAACTCCTTGCCCTCCTGGATGACACGAACTTCCATCTCCTCGCCAGGAAGGACAACTGGTTTTAGAGCATTGGCCAGCTCATTAATATTGAGCACCTGTACCCCTTGGAGCTCAGCAACCCGATTCAGATTGAAGTCATTAGTAATGATAGCGCAACCGAGAACCTTGGCCAGTCTCACTAGCTTAGCGTCAACATCTGGAACATCCTCGAAGTCAATCTCAGAGATATCCATGGGAACATCCGACTCTTTCTGCAGTTTGGTGAGCATCTCCAGACCTCTGCGCCCCCGCGCGCGCCGCACCGAATCGTAAGAATCAGCAACGTGCTGCAATTCATTAAGAATAAATCTGGGGATGATCAATGACCCAGGGACAAAGCCAGTCCGACTAATATCAGCGATGCGCCCATCAATAAGAACGCTAGTATCGACAACGACCTGCCCGTTGCGAGGCATTCTCCTACCCCTGCCGCCAAGCCGCTCAGACACAGAGATGCTAAACACCTGGAATAAGTCTCTTGCCCGCATTACTGTAACGGAGGTAATAACCAAGCATAGGAGGATAGTGACTGCAATCGGGGTAAGCATTCCCCACAACCCGGGAAGCATGGAAAGAGGAAATGCCATAAGCGCTGAGATCAACAGGGCAATTACCAAACCCCCGATTATAGCAATATAAATATGTATAGGAACTTTTCGGAGCCACATAAGACCCCATCCACCAGAGGAACTCACTGCTATCCTCCTCCCCCACCCTCCGAGCAAAAGAGGAGCACTCTGAGGAATAATTAAAGAGAGCTTCTAACCTATGTTGTATGAATTATGATTATAACTAAAAGCCCCTCGCCTTATTTGCCGGAAGGTAGCTTCAACTTTCCCACGCGGTAGCTTAGCACAAAAAGGTGAATATGTCAAAGAACGGCATGGCATCTCATCTAGTCATGCTCTACTCCCCCAAATGTGATGCTCTTGATTGAGCTTACCAAGAGTCTACCACAAGGCTGGTGAACCTGCTCTTCCTCTAGAATAACATGAATTAAGTGAACGCCGCTTTTTTCAGAGATGAATTTTTACTATCTATTGATGGTATATCTTAGTATGCTATAATGTAGCGCTCAGAGTTTAATAACTTGAAAAAAAGGGAGGGGCTATGACTTATCAATACGGGACAAAAGAATGGGACGAAGCTTATGCCAAGCTAGTTGAAGAAAGAAAGAGAGCAGAAACAAAGCCATATGTATTGTTTACGCCAGAGTGGGTTTCGGAATTTGAAAAAAAGATTCAGGAAAGCGACGAATACAAACAATTAGCTGCGAAATGGGAAGGTTCAGTTGCCCTGCTTATTTTAGCGGATCCTGAAGCAGGGATAATGGAAGACCTCTATGCCTTTATGGCTCTCTGGCATGGGGAGTGTGAGTTCGCTAGGCTCGTCCCCCAAGAGGTGGGTAAAAACGCAGACTATGTTCTTCGGGGGGCATATAACGCATGGAAGAATGTAATAAAGGAAAATCCAGAGACAAAAAAGAGGCTTGATGTGGTAAAGGCTATGATGATACCTACACCTTTAAATCCTTACCTAAAGGTGGCAAAAGGAGATGTAGCAAAGCTTCTTTTGTCCGCTCCCGCCGCCATAAAGTTAGTAAAACTAGCACTAGAGGTAGACATGGTGTGTCCAGATGAACTAAATCCAGACAGACGTGAGTCATTCAAATCTCTATTTGCGGAGCTGAGAACTGAATTCGGAATCTAACGAGGAATCTCCATTCCCCGTCTATCAGCCTGCCCTTCGAGTTAAGTTGCTGCCGCAGTTTTAATTAATTGACATTGCGACACTGGTACGTTTGAGAAAATCTTCCAGTGCTCTGACTTGGAATTGGAGCTGCGGAGTTCAAAGGGCGCCAGCTAGAATGTTTCGATTAATGGGTAAGGTTTCAAAACGATGGATCCAACAGAGGGAAAGATTTCTGAGGAAGAAATCCCTTTGGCGTGCGAGTAAGCACTTTGAAAATTAGAAGGAGGTAGACCAATGTGGTATTTTATTTCGCCAGATATATTTTTCGGTGAAGATGCCCTAGAAAAACTGAGAGAAATAGAAGGCAAGCGGGCTTTTATTGTCACTGACAAAGTTATGACGGAACTGGGATATGTTCAAAAAATTCAGAATCTTCTGGATATGGAATCTGTCGTTTTTGATGAAGTAGAACCCGACCCCTCTTATGAGACGGTTATAAAAGGCAAAGAGATGATCTCCAAAACTGAAAGTGATGTAATCATTGGCCTTGGTGGTGGTTCGCCAATGGATGCTGCCAAAACCATTAGAGTGCTCTATGAAATGCCAGATTTAGAAATCGAAAATATTACGCCTTTTACTCCACTAAAAATCGAAAAAACAACCTTAATCCTGATTCCGACAACTTCTGGCACTGGGTCAGAAGCAACAACAGCCATCGTTCTAACAAAAAAAGATGAACAGAGGAAGACCCCAACGGTAAACATCAAGGCCGGCGCTGATATAGCCATTGTTGATCCATCTTTGGCCGAAGCTCTTCCTCCCGCCGTGGCAGCTAATACCGGCATGGATGCCCTTTCCCACGCAATTGACGCATATATTTCTGAATGGAAGAGTGATTTCGCAGATGGCCTAGCTATTAAAGCAGCTGAAATGATCTTTCAATACCTACCCCGGGCCTACAAAGACAGAAATGATCAAGAAGCCAAAGAAAAAATGCATATTGCAGCTAGCATCGCTGGCCTAGCTTTTGGCAATTCTCAAGCCGGGCTTTCACATAGTCTTGGACATTCCCTTGGAGCAGTTTTTCATATACCCCATGGCAAAGCATGTGGGATAAGTCTTCCCTACTCTCTTCAATTTGAGGCTAAAGAGCCTGAGGTTATGGATCTTCTCGCTGAATTTGCTTACTACCTTAAAATTGAAGACGTAGCAGCACTGGTCAAGAAAATATTTGATTTATTGACTGCGATTGATATTCCACATTCCTTAAAGAAAACCGACATCAGCAAAGAAGATTTTGAAGCCAGGCTAGATAAACTGACAGAAAACGCTAGCCAAGATGCTACAGCAGTGGTTATTAAAAGGACTGCCAGCAATGAGGAGTTCAAGAAACTTTTTGAATATATGTACGAAGGCAAAGAGGTAGATTTTTAAAACCTCCAAAGCCGCTCTATTATTAAACTGTATATCGTATTGTGTTACAGTCCGTCGGGGCATAGCGCTACCAGATTTGGCACATTTACGACCTGCCGGCAGCATAAGTGCTAAAGTAATGTGAAAGTAGGCCAATCGTGCTTTATCGTATTCCTTTTGCCCGCTGCCAAGGGGTCACCCTTGACAGGACTTCTTCTCCTACAGTATTGTTTTACTAGGTGGAAGTAATCTGGAAGGGATGCATATGGAGGCTAAGAATAAGTACTTTGAAAGACCGTGGTTAAAGTTCTATCCTGAAGGGGTTCCAGAAAGTGTTGAAATTCCAGAGCGATCCTTGTCCGAAGTGTTTGATGAGATAACCACCAAGTACTCGAAAAAGACCGCGATAGTATTCTACGGTAACAAGATAAGTTTCAAAAAGCTGAGGGATGACGTCGATAGATTTGCAACAGCGCTATATGAGCTAGGGATCAAGAAGGGAGATAAACTCGCCCTCTACCTGCTAAACAGCCCTCAATACGTCATTGCCTATTTTGGCGCGCTCAAAGTCGGTGCCACAGTCACACCAATCAGCCCTGTCTACACCAGCATTGAGGTAAAGCATCAGCTTGAAGACAGTGAAGCCCAGTCCATTGTGTGCCAGGATTTGCTCTACGATAACGTTGAGATGACGGGAATGGACCTGAAGAATGTTATCCTGACCAGCATCGGTGAGTATCTACCTGCCTCAAGGAAACTTGCAGGGAAAAGTGTCCTTGGCAGGATATACGGAAATATGGGAGTCCCCAGCCCCAAGATCCTTGAAAGGTCTGGCTTCCACCAGTTCCAAAAGCTGATAAAACAATATCCGCCAAATCCCCCGAAAATCGAAATCAACGCCAAGGAAGACATAGCCGCACTCCCGTATACTGGCGGAACCACAGGCTTGCCCAAGGGTGCATTGTTGACCCACTATAATCTGCTCGCCTGTCAGATGCAGACCCAGGCTTTTTGGCCCATACTCGAGGAAGGTAAAGAGGTTATCCCGGCATTCCTGCCATTCTACCATATCTATGGCCAGGTAGTAGCTATGATCAATGGGTTGACTCAGGGATCAACCCTGATTCTCTTCACCACACCTGACATTGAAGAGATTATATCTGCCATGGAGAGGTACAGAGCAACGGTATTCTTCAGCGTGCCAACTGCGTTCCAATTTCTCAAAGACTACGATAAGACCTCAAGGGTGAATTGGAAGCGGCTCAAGATCATCACCTGCGGCGCAGACACCCTTCATGAGTCAACCGTCGCCGATTGGGAGAGGAGGACAGGGTCTAAGATCCTCGAAGGTTACGGTTTAACTGAGTGTAGCGCTGTATCTCACGCCAACCCAATGGGGAGGTCGAAGGTTGGTTCATTCGGTGTTCCCATACCCGGCATGATGGCAGCGGTAGTTCGCCCTGAAACCACTGAGTATGTTCCTCCTGGCGAGATTGGCGAACTGCTGCTACAGGGGTTGAACGTGATGCAGGGCTACTGGAAAAGGCCAGAAGATACAAAGGAGACCTTGATCGAGCTGGACGGCAAAACGTGGCTCAGAACCGGGGACCTGGTTAGCATGGACGAGGAAGGCTACTTCTACTTTTACGATAGGCAGAAGGACCTGATTAAGTATAAGGGCTATTCGGTATTTGCCCGGGAGATAGAAGAGGTTTTAACCCAGCACCCACAGGTCAAGACGGCAGGGGTTTTTGGCGTTCCCAACCCCGATGTAGGACAGATTATCAAGGCGATCGTGGTTCTCCAAACTGAGGCAAGAGGGAAAATATCGGAGGAAGAACTACTCAAATACTGTGAGGAGAACCTCGCTCATTACAAAGTGCCTAAAATTCTGGAGTTCAGGGGAGAGCTCCCCAAGACAGATGTAGGAAAGGTGTCCCGCAGGGAACTTAGGGAGGAGTACGAGGAGGAATGAAGTGAATGTTCCCTTTTTTGAGGTTGAGAACTTGACCAAGCGCTTCGGCGGCCTGACCGCAGTTAACAACGTCAGCTTCCAAATCGCCCAGGATGAGGTCGTTGGCCTCATAGGTCCAAATGGAGCGGGAAAGACCACGCTGTTGCGCCTCATAACCGGCATCTTGAAGCCAGATTCTGGAAGGGTGATATTCAAAGGCAAGGATATCACTGCATCCAAACCTTGGAGTATTGTTAACCATGGAATAGTGGGGACATTCCAGGTCACCAGGCCATTTCGTCGTTTACCCATCATCGCCAATGTCATGGTAGCTGGCCTCTGCCCCAGAGCATCAAAGAGGGGGGAATGGGTTAAGACAGTCGAGGCCAGAGCGCTAGATGCGTTGGAGTTTGTCGGCGTTTCCGACCTCGCCCTTGAGCCAGCTTCCACCCTGTCTCACGGTGATCTGAATCGCCTGGAGATAGCCCGGGCTATCGCCACCGACCCTGAATTGCTCCTGTTAGACGAGCCATTTAGTGGACTGAATCCCGCTGAGACCGATTTGCTGGCAAAATCGATCAAGAGGCTGCACAAGGGGGGCAGGTTTGGCAGATTGCACAGTGAAGGGCCGACCATGATTATCATCGAACACAAGCTGGCAGAGTTGATGAAAATAGTTGACCGCGTTATCGTGCTCGACTTCGGCGAGCTGATTGCCGATGGCACCCCGGAAGAAGTTGTCAAGGACGAAAAGGTGATAGAATCCTACATCGGCAAGGGGGTTATCTGAGTTGCTTCTCCAGGTTGAAAATCTAACGGTCTGTTATGATACCGCCCTGGTATTGAATAGCCTGAGTGTGAGTGTTGACGAAGGAGAACTGGTGAGTCTGGTGGGTCCAAATGGCGCTGGAAAGTCAACTCTGCTTCGAGCCATAACCGGATTGGTGAGGTGGGAAAAAAGTACGATGAAGGGGACGCGGGGTGGAGACATAACCATTGAAGGCACTGTGCACTTTGCCGGGGAGAGGATCGACAGGCTGTCAGCACATGATATTGTAAAGAGGGGCTTGGTTCATTGCCCGGAGAGAAGAAGGCCCTTTCGAGAGATGACAGTTGCTGAAAACCTGAAGGCTGGTGGCTACCTATGCGGCGATAGAAAAGAGTTTCACACAAGGCTAGAAATGGTCTATCAGTTGTTCCCGGTACTGAAAGATAGGGGAAATCAGATATCAGGGAAACTTTCCGGCGGAGAGCAACAGATGCTCGCCATTGCAAGGGCTTTGATGCTCCAGCCCAAGCTTCTATGTATCGATGAGCCTTCAACCGGGCTTGCTGCCAAGTTGAAACAGGAATTGTTTGAGCGCATACAGGAGATCAAGGCCTCGGGGATCGCCATGCTCCTGGTTGAGCAGGATGTCAGCATGGCATTTAAATTGGCCAGCAGAAACTACGTTATGTCTCATGGAAAAGTAATCTCAGAAGGAACGAGCGAGGAATTGCTCAAGGACGAGGCCATCAGAAAGACATACTTGGGCTTATAGCTTCTAGGTACTAATCTAAGTCAGCACTACATATCCGACATATTTTACGGGTAGCTATGTTCCTCACCTTGCATCTGGGGCATTCTTTTTCTATCTTGTCCCTCACCCAGGTGGTGATTCCCTCAGGCATAAACAACAGTACTAACAATACTATGACGGCAAAGAGCAACATTCGTATCTCGGGCATGACACGCAGCAATTCTGTTACCGGGACGAGGATGAAGACACCAGCTATTGGCCCGTAGATGGTGGCGATTCCTCCAAAAATGGCCCATATGATGGCCTGAAATGATACCATGAGCGCCAACGTTGATGTTGGACCCGCAATCCTCATAAAATGGACATAGAGGCCACCAGCGATGCCGGCAAAAAGCCCGCTGAGACAAAAGGCTAATAATTTATACTTGGTCGTATTTATCCCGGATGCTCTCACCGCCACCTCATCTTCCCGTATGGCGTGAAAAATGATGCCGGTCTTGGAACCAGTGATCTTCCACATAATAAACCCCAGGCCGATCATAAGAGAGATGGCGATATAGTAATCGATCAGTCGCGAACCCGAAAGAGGGTCTATGCCGGAAACGCCCAACTCACCACCGGTGATATCTGGGAAAATGTATATTATCCCAGTCAGGATTAAGGGAAAGGCCAGGGTGGCAAGGGCCAGGTAGGGACCCCTCAGCCTAAGACAGGGCACACCAACAACAAGTCCAGCCAGTACCGCAGCAACTGCTCCAATAGGTATAGTCAGCCAAGGCGGTAGTCCGACGTACAGATTTAAAAGGGCAGATGTATAGCCAGCAACCCCGAAGAAAAGGGCATGGCCGAAATTCATCTGACCGGTAAAGCCAGACAACAGGTCCCAGCTAGCAGCGAAAATGGCAAATATGCTCGCCAGTATCAAGATGCGAAGAATGTAGAGTTCCGATGTCATAAGTGGTATCAGAAACAGGATCAAACAGAAAAGCAAGACTATTGTTTTACTGGGAAGGACCAGAATCTCGTCTCTGAACTCCTTATATACCCTGCCAATGTAAGCGTTTACAATGCTAATCATCTCTCTTCCTCAAAGGATACCCCGAATAGGCCTTCAGGCCTTATAAGTATGATGACCAACATGATAGCCAGCGCCACAGATCCCTTCAAGAACGCACCCGTAGGCACCAGGAAAACAACCAGGGTCTCGGTAAATCCCAGGATAATGGCCCCGACGAAACTTCCCTTGATGCTCCCCAGCCCTCCGAGGACAACGACGGCCAAAACCATCACCAATGGGTGCATCCACATGTAGGGCGTCAAAGTGAATAAGGGAGCTACCAGTGCGCCGGCGATGGCAGCCAGCGCCACAGCTATTGCCATGGTTATCATTCCTATTCTGGCTACGTTTATCCCCATCAGATTGGCCACCTCTCTGTCCTGAGCCGTGGCCCTGATAGCGATCCCCAACTTGGTCTTCATCAGCAGAGCCCATGTACCGAAAAGAATGATGAATACCATCCCAAATGTTAATAAATACTGATAGGTGACCTTGATCCCCAGTATCGTCGCGTATCCTGAAATCAGGCTGGAAACCCCCCGAAAGTGACCACCAAACGCCAGGAGCACTACCTCTTGGATGATAATGGCCAGAGCCATAGTCACTATCAGTACCGTGGTTTCATGTGCCCGTACGCGTTCAATGACCAGCATATAGACCAATACCCCGATGATTGTTACAGCTATTATCGAGACGATAATGGACAAAATGGGATTTAGACCGAAGGAACTGGTGAAGGTGTATATCAAATAGGCGGCTAACATGTAAAATGCGGTGTGGGTCAAATTGATGATGCGTGCTGCCCCAAAAATGAGGGAGAAACCTATCGCCAACAGGGCATACACGCCACTGGCTATTAGTCCAGTGATTATTATCATTTCAATCATGATTCATCTCACCCGCGTCAATAAATACAGGATATACCCCCTCATCGAAGACACATGTCCCGCAGAGGGGGTATACTCTGATTAATGCCATACGCCAACTCGTAGCACAGGCTAAAATGGAAACCATCTATCCAGCAGGTTAAAGTTAAAGCATTATGGCGCCCAAGCTTCTATCACCCACGGTGGTAGTTCATACGTTACAGCGCCTTCATAAACTACCCCTTCCCACGATCCGTCGGCAGGAGGCCAAACGCACTCCATCTCTCCATCTTGCCATTGCACGCCGAGGCCGGTTACATAACCCGGACCCCAGACCACGTCATGGTTCTCGTCGAACACTATTCTGCCAGCGGTTCCAGTATAATCGGTCTTCTCCAGTTCGACAATGACGGCATCGCTATCCAGCGTGCCTGCCGCTTCTATAGCGTCTTTCAGTACGTATAGCGCTTCATAGGTCCCGGCACAATACGTGGGAAACTCTCCAACATCCTCTACAAATCTTTCACCAAAGTCTATGGTTTGGTCGGTGATTTTAACCCCCGGGGCGTAGGTATTCATAGTTGTCTCATATTCGCCGTATCCTCCCGTTGCATCCCAGAAGCCCTCCTTCTGGGCTTCAACATTGATCCCCACCGAAGCCGCTGGGATTTGCATCTCACCCCATTGCCTGGCGTAGGGAATCCCCACCGGTCCCGAGAATGTGGTGAAGATTATGTGGGCTCCCGCAGCTTCTATGGCTGTCAATTCAGCCGTTACCTCGGTGGCGGTATCGGAAGGCCGCCATGTACCAACCACCTCCATACCATACATGACAGGAAGCAGCACCTGAGCAGCCGCAACTATGTCTTCTGCCCACTCCAGCTTCTCGGCCAATATGGCCACCTTGGGCACCTCAATCCCGCACTCGGCTTTTAGTTCCTCGGCCACCATTCCTAGAAGCATGAAATCGACCTTACCAAGGTAGGTGCTATTTATTGGGGTAACCCTGAACCAGTACTTGTACCGGTCATAATCGTCGCCCACCTTGTCACATAGTTCCTTTGTGGACGAACCGCAACAGAGGAAAATCCTCCCATAATCCATGGCGATCTCTTGCATCGGAGTTACCGCCTCAGTCCTGAAGCCACCAACAATAAAGTCCACCTTGTCAACGGTTATCGTCCTTTCAATTGCATTGGCGGCATCTGTAACGCTGATGATTTCATTGGAGTCAACTTTGACCAGCTTTATCTGGTAGGCCTCGTTTCCCACCATTACGCCGCCAGCAGCATTTATCTCCTCAGCGGCCAACTGAGCGCCGTACCAGTGGTGCTCGCCCTGTATGAAAGTCATCGGGCCAACTACGCCTATTTTTACCACTTTCCCCGGGGCAGCCCCACCGCAACTTGTCACCAGCAGTACCACACAGACAGCTAACGGGATAATGGCCCCTATTATCACCTTCTTCATCTCTCCAACCTCCTTTAGTCACCTTTATCCTGACCTTTATCAAATCCGAGCCGCTACCATCACCCCCTTTTCCTGAACTGCGCGGCGAAACTGTTTCGTCGGAATTGTTCACCGCCTGCCCATAAGTCAAGCGTGTCTTCATCATAACTCCAGATGCTCTAAAGTTCACAACACGCCTGCTCAATCGCATGCACTACATTCGGGTTGTCTGACAATAGCACTAGGCAGCGCTGTTGTCAACCCTAGGGCAAAACGATATAACCCTTAGCTGTAGATGCTTATTGCAGTGGTTCGCCAAAACTAGAGCCCCTTTTCGGCAATAAAGGCCGCTAGGTCAGCGAGGCGACAGCTATAAGCCCATTCATTATCATACCACGAGAGCACCTTCACCATATTGCCCCCGATAACCATCGTGCTTAGGGCATCGACGATGGAGCTCGTCGGATTCCCCTTAAAGTCGATACTCACCAACTCCTCTTCGCAAACGTCGAGAATCCCCTTCATCGGACCAGCAGCAGCCTTTCTGAAGGCTTGGTTAACCTCTTCAACAGTGACCTCTCGCTTCAGATCGGCGACGAAATCCACAACGGAAACCGTGGACACCGGTACACGGTATGCCATGCCATGAAGCCTGCCCACCAGTTCAGGGATAACTATAGTTACCGCCCTGGCAGCGCCGGTGGTAGTGGGGATTATGTTCATCGCCGCCGCTCTCGCTCGCCTGAGGTCTTTATGATACATGTCCAGTATCCTCTGGTCGTTGGTGTAGGCATGGATGGTGGACATCAACCCTTTTTCGACTCCAAAGGCTTCGTGAAGGACCTTGACCACCGGGGCAATACAGTTTGTAGTGCAGGAGGCATTAGATATGATGCGATGTTTTTTCGGGTCGTAGTGGTTTTCATTGACCCCGAGGACGATGGTGATGTCCTCGTTCTTCGCTGGCGCTGAGATGATTACCTTCTTGGCACCTCCCTCAAGGTGGGCAGCGGCCTTAGTGGCATCGGTGAAAAGCCCGGTGGACTCCATCACCACCTCGACTCCATAGTCCCTCCACGCGATCTTCGCTGGATCACGCTCAGAGAGCACCCTTACCGCCCGACCATCGACGATAATGCTATCCTCGGTGAACTCAACCTTGCTCTGGCTGACACCGTAGTTAGTGTCATACCTTAGAAGATGGGCGTTGGTCTTGGTATCGGTGAGGTCATTTAACGCCACCACCTCGAGCTTTCCTCCATAGTTCTCATTGATCGCCTTGAGGACTTGCCTACCGATCCTGCCGAAGCCATTGATGCCAATCTTGGTTGCCATTTTCATCCTCCTTCTTTTGCCCTTATCTTGCTCCGAAAATAGATTTATTCCGTTCGCCCTGTCCGCTTTGCGGACTCCGATACTTCGTTCGGAGAGCTTGTCGAAGGGCCGTTCATGGTTCGACATCCTTCCGCAGAAGGACCACGAACGGTTTCTGGCACAGCGTATTTTATGATTCGTTGACAGGCAACTACCCATCTGCTTGCCCTAAGCATCCCCGTCAAGCGTCCATTGGCTACAAGCGTCACCGATCCAGCAAGCTCAAAGGTTAAGGACGAGATTGTTTTACCTTGCTAGCGACAACGCGGGAAAAACGTAAATGTCTATCACCCCTGCTTGAACTGCGACGCTTAATCATGTCGATAAAAGCTTCGACCCTCGTCTGCAGGTGCTGGGTGAGAAGATAATCATTGTTTCCCTCCAGGGTCAGAATAGGTAGGTCAATTCGTTGGCGAAAGATGATGTCGCCGATGCCACGGTGGCAAAAGGCTTGAACATAGTGAATCACCCCATCCACCCGGCGAAGGCTTAGCTGGGGGATGATATCGTTCAGCCTGTCGAAAATGGAGTAGGGATATGTGTAGGCTGAGTACTGCTTAGCGAGGGAGTTTCCCTCTTCGGTCATGGCGAACTGGCGCTGAGTCTCGTTGAATACAATCCTTGCCCCCTGGGATTCCACAAAATGGTACAGATCCTTGGCGAAGACCGGAGGCACGCCGATATAGGCGAGGCGAAGCATGTCATCTGGGTAGGATTTCCGCCCCTGAGCTTCGTGCAGAACCTCACTCAATTGCCGCTCATATTCTTTGTAGTCTCCCAGGAAGTCCGAGCTTGAAACAAGCCAGTAGTGGTTCTCCCACCCGCTAATGACGCCATCTCTCCAGGTGAGCCGGTCAAGCTCCGCAGCCAGGCTTCTCGCTGGCTCAAGCTTTTTCCGAGCTTTCTCAGCCGCTTGCACAGTCGTATTTAAAGTCTTGGCAAGAGATTCAACGGTGCGCTGCATGTCCGAAGTATCGGGAAGATTGGGGTAAGCAAAAGGAATCACATTGAGTCCTTTCAGCTTAAATACCTCCATGAGCATGATGGTATTGGAGCAATCACCAGTGGTAACACAGAGGACGGTATCTATGCCCCGCTCCATAGCAACCCCGTATATGCCCTTGATCCATGTACAGCAGTTTATCGGGAAGCCATCCCGCTCGGCAATGTTAACCAGCCTCTCTGGGTCAGGGTCGGATATAAAGACATTATTCAGGTCAACGGGCTTATAGCCCGCCGCTATCAAGACCTCTATAGGGACTGTAGTAGTAATGCCGATCTGCTTCATGTCTTTTATTCCGTTCGCCCTGAGTTTATCGAAGGGCCGTTCATACTTCGACAAGCCTGTCCTGAGCGAAGCCGAAGGGCTCACCAAGAACGGTATTTGGCACGACCTATTTGCAACCTGCTTCGCAGCCATGATTCGCTGGTGGGCGGTGGCCCATCAGTGTTTACTTCTTTTTCATAGAGTAGTGCGACCCTTTATTGTTACCTTTCTGTCATCCTAACCTTGCTTGCCTTTTGTCATTCTGAAGGAGCGAAGCGACCGAAGAATCTCCCTCTGGAGAGCCACTGAGATGTCTCGTCTATGCTCACTGGGAATATGTACCTTGAGGCTCCCTTTCTGCATAAAGGCGTGCCGACCACCGCTAATCGGCCCTTCAAATCCCAGGGCCTGAAACCTGCGGATAAGCTCCCGCCTCGGGATTGGCTTCATAATTAGACACCCTTCTTGGCAAGACTGATCTCACCCAGCGGCGGAATCTCATCGTTGTCGCGCAGTTTCAGCAGCAGCCACTCTTCAAGCACTTCCTGAAGCACCTTGCGACATTCCTCCAAGGTAGCCTCATTAGACCAGACGCCAGGGATGCCAGGGATTTCGCCCAAATAGGTGCCCTCCTCCAGGATTTTGTAGGTTGCCCGAGCCATTGCCTCAGCGATATAAACTGTAAGCATATCCTTCACCCCCCCAAATTATACAACGCACTCATGCCGGCATATTTTGCGCTTTCGCCAAGCTCCTCCTCGATGCGGAGCAGGCGGTTGTATTTGGCGACGCGCTCGCTGCGGCAGGGAGCGCCTGACTTGATGAAGCCGGTGTTCATAGCCACAGCGAGGTCGGCGATAGTGGTATCCTCGGTCTCGCCGGAGCGGTGGCTCACAACCGCCGTCCAGCCAGCTTGCTTCGCCATCTCGATAGCCTCAATCGTCTCAGTCAGAGTGCCCACCTGATTTGGCTTGATGAGGATGGAATTCGATGCCCCCTCCTTGATACCTCGCGAGAGGCGTTCCACACTCGTCACATAGAGATCATCGCCAACAAGCTGGATCTTCTGTCCTATTCTATCCATAAGTGATTGCCAGCCATCCCAGTCGTCCTCCGCCATCCCATCTTCGATACTGATTATAGGATAACTTGATACCCATCTAGCATAGTAATCCACCATCTCAGCACTGGAGAGGGAAACACCCTCCCTAGCGAGAACATATCTGCCATCCCTGAAAAACTCTGAGGCCGCCGGATCAAGGGCGACAAAGCAGTCAGCACCTGGCTTATAGCCCGCCGATTCAATCGCGGAAACGATAAGCTCTACAGCATCTTTATTCGAGGGCAGTGAAGGAGCGAAGCCACCTTCATCACCGACGTTGGTATTTAGTCCCTTGCCCTCAAGCACCCTTTTCAGCGCCTGATAAACCTCAGCGCCAATCCGTAGTGCCTGAGCAAAGCTTTTCGCTCCAAGGGGAACGATCATAAACTCCTGAAAATCGGTGGAGTCCTCAGCGTGCTTCCCACCATTAAGGATATTCATCATCGGCACGGGAAGGACATTAGCCGGGTTAAGGCCAGCGAGATAACGATACAGGGCGACCTCATTGAAATTTGCCGCGGCATGAGCAACTGCGAGGGATACTCCAAGAATGGCATTGGCGCCAAGCCTCGATTTGTTCGGCGTGCCATCAAGCTCGATCATCCTCTCATCAATAGCTCGTTGCTCCAGTGCGGACATACCGATAATTTCTGGCGCGATCTGCTGGTGAACGTTTCCCACAGCCTTAAGCACACCGCGCCCACCAAACCTAGCCATATCGCCATCGCGAAGCTCCACTGCTTCATGGGCGCCGGTAGAGGCACCCGATGGAACCAAGGCTCGCCCCTCGGCACCATCAGACAGCATCACATCAACCTCAATCGTGGGATTCCCCCTCGAGTCGAGAACCTCTCGGGCTCTGATGCTTTCAATGGGAGCCTTTTCCCGTGTGGTCACGCTTTAATCGCCTTTCTTTTGCTTCAAAATCGATTTATTTCGTTCACCCTGTCCGCATTGCGGACTCCGATACTTCGTTCAGAGAGCCTATCGAAGGGCCGTTCATGGTTCGACATCCTTCTGTAGAAGGACCACGAACGGTATCTGGGACAACCTATTTTTATGATTTGTTTGTGGGTAGTTGCCCATGAGAATTTACAGCAGCAACCGCCTTCTCCACAGCATCAGCAGCACTTTGAGCAATGATTATCGATCTATCCGTTTGCCCGCCTCTTGATAGCGACCAAGTACCGAGGCCAATAACGGGGATGCCATTTTGCAAAGCATAGGCGATCTCGGAGAGCGTTCCATAGCTTCCACTAATGGCAATAACCGCCTCGCCCGACTTAGCAACAATGGCATTTCTTGCATAGCCCATGCCGGTCACAATGGGGATTCTTACATAAGCATTAGCATCGTAGCGACTGTTCCCTGGCAGGATACCAATAGTGGTGCCTCCTTGAGAATCTGCTCCCCGACATGCTGCCTCCATCACCCCATCAAGGCCACCGCATATCAGGGTAGCGCCTCGTCTCGCCAACTCCTGTCCCACCTCCTCAGCGAGCCGCTCCTCATCCTCGGAACAATCACTGCTACCGATAACAGATATGAACATCTACACTCCTTACTAACGCACCAGAAATTCCAGCCTTTTCGAAAGGTTAAGGCAAATTATAGCACTTCGCTTTGAGATGCTACAACCAAAAGAGGCAACCGGTGTCTATTTTATACCTGCTGTGCAGCGCCACCCTGACCTTGAGCGAAGCGAAAGGGAATGGTCTAGATTCTTCCCCCGACAAATCGGGGTCAGAATGACAGATGAGCATTTGCTAAATGACCTGAAGGGTAAAAAGAGAGTCAGTTATAGCGGTTCATCGCCGCATCAATCCCTTCGCTGATGATGCAATAAATAGCGTCAGAGACCGTGGACATAACCTGTTTTACGATTTCTCTCTCTTCGGAAGTGAATCCCTTCAGAACATAGGAAATTACATCGCCCTCGGGGTGACCGATGCCAACGCGAATTCGGAGGAACTCATCGCTTCCCAACGAAGTGATGATGGACTCCACCCCTTTATGCCCTGCCGAGCTGCCACGCTGGCGAATACGCACTTTACCCAGAGGCAGGTCCATATCGTCATGGATCACCAGGAGGTCGCCAGGTGAAACGCTAAACCGGCGCACCAGTAAGCCAACCGACTGACCGCTCAGGTTCATGAAGGTCTGCGGCTTAGCAAGGACCACCTTTGTCCCCGCAATATCGCCAGTGCCCAACTTCGCCCTCGACTTCCGCTCCCTGATGGAGATACCGTGTTCTCGAGCGAAGTGTCCCAGGCAGCGAAACCCAACGTTGTGGCGGTCGTTAGCATAAGACCTGCCAGGATTTCCCAAGCCAACAATCAGTTTCACTCTTTAGCCAGTAGCAAGCTTCTTACCCAACTCCCGGCACTCGTCCAGAATCTCCGGAGCAGGTTTGCCTTTGGCAAGTGGACCATCCGCAACCTTCTTTAAGCCGAAGGAAGCAGCTATGGACTCAATAGCTTCAATGGCGACCCTTTTCTCCGCGGCCATGCTGGCAAAGGCAGCGAAAGGCTTACCATCAACCTTGCCACGGCAAGCTGGAAGAGTTCGGTCGAAGAAGTCTTTTACCGCTCCAGACATATAGCCGAAGTTGGTTGGTGAACCAAAGGCAACAGCATCGCAGGCAATAAGGTCTTCAGCCTTGGCATCAAATGCCTTTTTAAGTGTGACCTCCACCTTTGCCCCCTCAGCCACCGCCTTGGCCATCTCCTCTGTGTTCCCAGTTTGAGAGTGATAGATGATGAGTAGCTTTGCCATTTCCTACCTCCTTTATTTATTTGCCTCTCCAATGAGGTGGAGAAACTCCTCCTCATTAAGTAGCCTTGTGCCCATGGCTCGCGCCTTGTCCAATTTGGAGCCAGCGTCGGTCCCAACCACCAGATATGTAGTCTTCTTGGTAACGCTCGAACCTGTTGAGCCGCCAAGCTCTTTAATGCGCGCCTCGGCCTCGCTTCTTGCGAAGGCCTCCAGTTTACCCGTTACCACAAACTCCTGTCCCGCAAGGGGTAGCTCTTTTCGCCCTACAGCCTCCTCCCCAAGTCTGACCCCCGCCCTCCTTAGTTTATCAATGACCCGCAGATTGGATCCCTGTTGGAAGAAGCTGTGCACGCTCTCTGCTATCTTGTGGCCGATGGCGGGAAAGGACGCTAACTCCTCTTGAGACGCCTTCGCCAGCCTATCTACGCTACCAAAGTGGTTGGCCAAGAGCTCGGCTGTCTCGCCACCGACGTGCCTGATACCCAAGGCGAAGATCACCCTGGAAAGGGGACGCTCTTTGCTACTCTCGATGGCATTAAGGACATTATGAGCGCTCTTCTCTCCCATCCGTTCCATATCGATAAGCTCCTGCTCATGCTGGTGGAGGTAGTAAAGATCGCTAACATCTTTCACCAGCCCCTCTTCAAGTAAAGCCGCTACTAACTTCTCACCAATCCCATCAATATCCATAGCAGGGCGAGAGACAAAATGGGCCAGGTTCTCGTGGATCTGGGCCGAACAGGAGGCATTGGTGCAGCGAGCCATAGCCTCTCCTTCAGGCTTGACAACGTCATTGCCACAAACAGGGCAGCGGCAAGGCATGACGAACATCTCCTCCTTACCAGTGCGCCTAGAGACCACAGGGCCAACAACCTGTGGAATGACCTCACCAGCGCGCTGCACCACCACTATATCGCCAATACGAATATCCTTTCTTCTGATGTCCTCTTCGTTATGCAGTGCTGCTTGCTTAATGGTAACCCCACCGACAGATACCGGCTCTAAGATGGCATACGGGTTGAG
Organism: Dehalococcoidia bacterium; assembly: GCA_030610655.1. GTDB lineage: Bacteria > Chloroflexota > Dehalococcoidia > E44-bin15 > E44-bin15 > DAOUVR01. The sequence goes on along the minus strand of JAUWRG010000002.1, from coordinate 12,865 downwards.
GCTGCCAGTTCGTCCCACGCTGATTTCGATTCCCAACAGGCGGGTAGTAGCCTGAACTGCCGGGAACTTATAGGCGACAGCCCAGCGGGGGTCGTGACCCACTGTACCCAGCGCTTCCTGAAGCTCGATAGAGTTGATCTTAACCACAATGCCATCAGCCTCAAATTCCAGCTTTTCTCTCTCCTTCACCCAGTGCTGATAGTATTGCTCAGCACCACTAATATCGAGCGTGTGAGTATTATAGGGGTTTACCTTAAATCCCAGTGACTTGAGATATTCCAAGGTTTCCCAATGTGTTAACGGTACCGTTCCCTCAGCCCAACCCAGGGCATAGATATAGATGTCCAAGGGACGCCTTGCGGTGATACGCGGGTCAAGCTGGCGTACTGAGCCAGCAGCAGCATTCCTCGGATTGGCAAAAAGGGACTGGCCTTCTTGAGCCCGCTCCTCATTAAGCCTCTTAAAGCCTTTCTTAGACAGATAGATCTCACCCCTGACCTCAAATCTTTTCGGGGCGTCTTTGGGAACAGAAAGGGGGATGCTTCTAATGGTTCTCAGGTTCTGGGTGATATCCTCGCCGCGATAGCCATCGCCCCGGGTGGCACCCGTAGTAAGACGCCCATCGGTATAGGTCAGGGCCACAGCAAGCCCGTCTAGCTTGAGCTCGCAAACGAAGTCCATGTCGCGGACCGGCACCAAGTTCGACGTTCTCTTGTGCCAAGCGAGGAGCTCTTCGTCGGAGAAAACATTGGCCAAGCTAAGAAGAGGAACACGGTGCTCAACAACACCAAAGGCTTCCACAGGGGCGGCACCAACACGTTGAGTAGGGGATTCTGGAGTGATAAGCTCTGGGTGCTCCTCCTCCAGCCTCCTCAACTCCGCCATCAATTCATCATATTCGGCATCTGAGACCTCAGGGCTATCCAGCACGTAGTACCGATAGTTATGGTGGTTGATCTGCTCCCTTAGCTGTTCGATCCGCTTCTTGACCCCTTGTTTCACCACACCCCTCTCCTTAATAATCAACCGAGTTCCCTAAGTTCCTTCTTCAGAACCTTGCCCATCATGCTCTGTTTCCTCGCTGCACGTTCCATCTCCACATTAAAGCTTCACTAACTTCAAAGTGTAGATTTCAGGGATCGCCCCGAGTTCAAGAAGCTGCTCCTCGTTAACTGCCTCATCAAGCTCAAGCACCAAGAGCGCCCGCCCTCTAGGCTCAAGCCTGCCCAATTGCATAGAGCTGATATTAATGTCGGCGTTTCCCAGTATAGTGCCCACCGTCCCAATAAGCCCAGGACGGTCCCGATGATCACTAAAGATGAAATAGCCCCCTCTCGGCACTACATCTATCCAGTAGCTGTTAACCCTGACGATGTGAGGCTCGCTCCTCATCACCGTGCCCGCCACGGTGGTAGTCCCAACGCTGGTGGTCACCTCCAGTGTTATCAGATTCCCATAGTTTTCACAAACTGGATCCTTATGCTCTATGACCTTCAGCCCTCGCCTTTGGGCGATTATGTGAGCATTAACCAAGTTAACCCGCTCCTCACTAATCTTCTCCAAAAGGCCGCCGATAACCGCCGCCCTTAGCGCAGCGGTATCATAAATGGCGATCTCCCCCTCGTATTTGATGTTAATTGTGCTCAACTGCCCCTCAGCCAGTTGATAGAGCAGTCGCCCCACGTGCTGAGCCACGCCCAAAAAAGGTGCCACCACGGGACGAGTCTCTGGTGTTATCAGGGGCGCATTTACGGCATACCTAGCAGGCTGACCACTAAGCACAGCGATAATCTGTTCAGCCACATCCAAGGCGATAGTCGCCTGGGCCTCTGAAGTGGACGCAGCGAGATGAGGAGTAACCAGAATCCTATCATTCTTGAACAGAATGCTTTCCGTCGCCGGCTCTTCGACAAAGACGTCTATGGCAGCACCTGCTACCCTCCCATCCTCAACCGCCTTATAAAGCGCCTCTTCATCGATGACGCCACCACGGGCGCAATTGATAAACCGCACCGTTGGCTTAACCATCCCGAGTTCCTTGTCACCAATTAGCCCTTTGGTCGCCTCAGTAAGTGGCGTATGCAAAGTGATAAAGTCTGACTCTCCAAGGATTCCCTTCAATGAAACCAGCTCCACCCCCAGATTGCCGGCGTATTCGACTGAGACGAAGGGGTCATACGCAATAAGACGCATCTCCAGTCCCTTGGCGCGCCGAGCTACTTCAGAGCCAACATTACCCAACCCAATAATTCCCAATGTCTTATTCCTTATCTCAATGCCCATGAAGTCATGCCGGCGCCACACACCAGACCTTAGTGCTGCGCACGCCTGAGGTATATTGCGCGCCATAGCGAGCATCAAGGCTATAGTATGCTCCGCAGCAGCGATGGTATTTCCTGCGGGGGCATTGACTACGACGATGCCTTTCCTTGTTGCCGCCTCCAGATCAATATTGTCCACCCCCACACCAGCGCGCCCGATTACCTGAAGTTTCTCCCCCGCTTCGATGATCTCTGCTGTAACCTTTGTCTCGCTTCTTACCACCAAGGCTTCATACTGGCGAATGATACCTAAAAGCTCATGGAAACCCATACCCAACCTGACATCAACACTGGCATAGGCGCGTAGCGCATCGATACCTTCTTTGGCAATGCGGTCAGCAATCAGAATCTTCATCTTATCACCCTTAACCTCCCTTCAGCTAAACCCTTTGCCTGAAAACAGATTTATTCCATTCGCCTTTAGCCTGTCCAAAGGCCGTTCACTGTTCGACAAAACTATCATGCGTGGAGCCGAAGGGCCTGTCCTGAGCTTGTCGAAGGGCTCAGCACGATTGGTTCGACAAGCTCACCACGAACGATATCTGTGACAACCTATTTGCATGATTCGGCGGTGGGCGACCGCCCACTAGGTATTTACTTCGAAAATAGACTCTCGTGCACTACCTTGGGTGAATTGGAGCATCGGCTCCAATCACGCCTCGAGCAGATGCTCAAGGCTACCCTCTTTTTCTTGATTTGTTGGCGGGCAGTTAACCATCGAGGTTTACCTAGAAACCTCGCTCTAGGCCAGAACCTCCTCAGCCAGGAATCTATTAACCGCCTCAGAGACCTCGTCTTTGGAGCACTTCACTCGCCACATCTTTTCAGGAAGGTTGATTCTTAACCACTTCCGGTACCACTTCTCGCGTATGCCCTTGCTAATAACAAGGACGAAATCACCAGTACTAGGGTCCTCGGAGACCTCCATCAGACCTCTATTCTTCAGCCCCCGCATTCTCAACCGGGATCCGACACCAATCTCTTCGATTTCCATTTCATCACCCCTGCGCTAATTCACCCTTTGAAGCCTGCCTGAGGCAGCGCAATTTTGAGCGCCTTGATTACCACATCGATGTCGTCCTCGGTTACATAGCCCAGGTGGCCTATGCGGAATATCTTCCCATCAAGCTTCTGCTGTCCTCCAGCCAAGATGGTATCATGCTCCTCCCTGAGGATACTCAGAAGTCTCTTTGCATCAAGCCCATCAGGTACTTTGATCGCGGTAACCGTATTTGAGGCGTATTTCTCATCGGCGAAGAGGGATAGACCAAGCGATTTCACTCCTTCCCTCGCCCTAGCGCCTACACGAGCATGGCGAGCGATGATGTTGGAGAGTCCCTCCCGCTTCATCAATCGGAGGGCTGCAGAAAGCGCATAAAGCGCTGAGAGTCCAGGGGTCCACGGGGTCTGCCCCTTTTCATCGAGGAATTTCTTTGCCTTGGCGAAATCCCAGTAATACCTTGGCATCTTTGCGTCAGCATTCGCCTGCCACCCCCGCGTGCTGACGCTGACCATAGCCAGCCCCGGTGGAGCCATCCACCCCTTCTGAGAGCCAGTGACAACTACATCGCACCCCCAGGCGTCTGTAGGGAGATCGATAGCGCCCAGGCCACTAATGGCATCCACCAAAAGTAGCTTGTCGAACTCCTTTATTATGGCGCTTACGGTTGCTAAGTCATTGGTTACGCCGGTGGAGGTCTCATTTTGGGTTACCAGGACAGCCTGTATCCCACTATTCTGGGATAGCGAATGGCGCACTACCTCGGGGTCAACCGCTTGTCCCCACTCGAAGCGAAGCCTGGAAACCTCAGCGCCAAACTGCTCGGCGATATCAGCAAAGCGCTCGCCGAAGGCACCGTTGCACAGGCACAGCACTTTGTCCCCTGGTGAAAGGGTATTGACGACAGCCGCCTCCATGCCACCGGTGCCCGAGCCGGTAAGGATAAGAACATCCCCCCCGGTCTGAAACATCTCTTTGAGGATAGCAGTGGCCTCGTTGATCATCTTAGCAAACTCTGGTCCGCGATGATTGATCATCTGCCTGGCCGTCGCCTGTAGGATTTCGTCGGGGATCGGGGTAGGGCCGGGGATTCGTAACTGCATCTTTACCTCCAATTGCTGTTTAGCGATTATCCTTGAGAACTCGAGCAACCCGAAAATGCTTTAGTCCTTCCTTCTTATATCATCTTTCTCAAAGGCTGTCGTCCCTTTGATAAGGATCTTGTCCAGTTCATCCTCGGTGAAAATACCTTCAGAGATTATCACTTCCCTGGCCGTTCTGCCATCCGTTGCCGCCTGGCGAGCTATCTCGGTGCATTTCGCATAACCAATGTACGGGAGAAGAGCAGGGAGCCCCCACGTCTTCCAACCCTTGTCGAGAAGTGCCGCGCAAGCTTCCTCATTAGCTTTGATTCCCAAAATGCATTTTTCTGTAAACAATCTCTCTGCCTTATCCAGCAAGGTTATCGATTCGAATAGACAGTGGCAGAGCAAGGGCTGGAAGGCATTTAACTCCAATCGCCCCCGGCGAATAACTTCACAAATCACATAATCGTTGGATATCACTTGTATCGCTACCTGCTCTACCATCTCTGCAATTACCGGGTTAACCTTGCCGGGCATGAGGGAGGAGCCCGCCTGCATCTCAGGGAGTGTGATTTCACACAGCCCAGCCCTGGGGCCAGAAGCTATGAGCATCAGGTCACTAGTTATCTTAGATATGTTTACCGCATGAACCTTCAAGGCGCCGGACACGGCGCTAAAAGCATCCAGATTCTGCGTGGCATCTATCAAATCCCTAGCCTGAAAAAGCTCAAGGCCTGTTATTTGTCTTAACTTCTCTACCACCAGACGACCAAACCCTTTCGGGGCTGCAATCCCCGTGCCTATGGCTGTCCCACCCATATTTAGCCGCTTGAGAATAAATTCGCTGTCCACAATCCTATGTCTATCCCGCCCCACCACTTTGGCGTAGGCAGCAAACTCAGCTCCTAAGGCTATGGGTGTTGCATCCTGATGCTGCGTTCTGCCCATCTTCAAAATGTGGGCGAATTCCTCAGCTTTCTTTTTCAGGGCCTGTTGCAAGTCCAGCAAAGTAGCCGATAGCTGACAATGCAGCCGACACATAGCGATTCTAATAGCCGTGGGTATAACGTCATTGGTAGACTGATGCATATTCACATGGTCATTGGGATGAACAAGATGATAATCACCACGCTCACCGCCCAAGATCTCAATGGCGCGATTGGCGATAACCTCGTTGGCGTTCATATTGGTTGACGTTCCGGCTCCCCCCTGAAACACGTCAACGACAAACTGGTCGTGGAGTTTCCCCTCCATTATCTCATCGCAGGCGGAGATTATGGCTTTCGCTATATCTTCGGCTAAAAACCCCATCTCCAGATTGGTCTGGGCACAAGCCTTCTTGACCTCAGCTAAGGCACAAATTAATTCAGGATGAATCCTATATCCTGAAACGCAAAAATTCTCCTTAGCTCGTAGGGTGTGTATACCCCAATATACATCTTTTGGGACTTCTCTCTTACCTAAGAGGTCATGCTCAATTCTCATACGTCCTCCTTTGGCATTAATCGGCTTTGCCTATTTTTACAAAGCGGCGCTTGCCAACTCTGATAACGCTGCCGTCATGTATTTCCTCAAGGGGCACTCTATCGCCAGTCACTTTCTTACCATCTATTTCAACCGCTCCTTGAGCTATGAGACGCTTTGCCTCGCTACGGCTCTTAGAAAGCTTCGCCTCACAAAGCAGATAAACAAGGTCCCAAGATCTCTCAATTGCTGTTTCATCCCTGCCCCACCAAGCATCACCAACGCGAAGTGCCGGTATCTCCTCAGGCAATTCCCTCCTTTGAACCTGTCTCTCAAACGCCACCTCCGCTTCATTTGCAGCCTGTTCATCGTGGAACTCAGCCACAATTTCGCGGGCAAGGCGCTTCTTTAAAACCATCGGGTTCACCGATTGTGAATCCAGCTCTGCTCTGAACTCCTCAAGCTCCTTGTCTGGAACGTCGGTCAACAGCTCGAAATAGTCCATCATCAAGTCATCGGGGATGCTCATCACCTTGCCATACATCTCACTGGGAGGCTCATCTACAGCGATGTAGTTCTCCAGGCTCTTCGACATCTTCTGGCTGCCGTCGGTGCCCACAAGAAGCGGCATGAGGAAAACCTGCTGGGGAGGCTGCCCTACCATCTGCTGAAGCTCCCGCCCCACCAAGCAATTGAACTTCTGGTCGGTACCGCCAAATTCCACATCGGCCTCAATGACCACCGAGTCGTAGGCTTGGAGCAATGGATAGAGAAACTCCGTGATGGCGATAGGACGACCTAAGGCATATCTTTTGGCGAAATCGTCCCTTTGCAGCATCTGCGCCACAGTGAATTTACTAGTGAGAGCAATAACATCTGCTAAGGTGAACTTCCCGAACCATTCACTCTGCCAGACGACCTTGGTCTTCTCTTGATCGACCACCTTGAAGAACTGCTTCATATATGTTTCAGCATTGGCACGCACCTCTTCGGCAGAAAGCATAGGGCGGGTTGCCGATTCGCCACTTGGATCGCCAATCTGCGCCGTCCAGTCTCCGACGATGAGGATAAGCTGATGCCCCAATTCCTGAAACTGGCGAAGCTTCCTCAGACCAACCACATGCCCCAAGTGGATGTCAGGCCGGCTTGGGTCAAAGCCCTGCTTGAGGCGAAGTTTTCGCCCTGACTCAAGCAGCTTGACTAGCTCTTCTTCAACAATGATCTCAACAACGCCTCTTCTTAGAAGGCGCCCGTAGTCCTCAACAGCAGTGGTTTCCCCCATCTCTCTGCCTCTTGAGCTCTCCTCTCTCGCTTAGTAGTGCTTCAAGGCACCAATAATGCCCGTGTCTGCTCCACGTCCCTTTGCATCTGTGCCTTAAGCTCATCGGCGCTTGAGAACCTCACCTCACCACGCAACCGATGCGCCAACTCGATCCTGATCTCATGGCCATAAAGCTCCCTCTCCTCGAAATCGAGGATATGAACCTCGACAACCCGCTTCCCGTCACCAAAGGTGGGCCGAACGCCAATATTCGTCACCGCCAGGTACGCCGTTTCGTTGACAAAGGCACGGGTGGTATAAACGCCATCAGGAGGCAAAGCTTGCTCTGTGTCGGGGACAAGGTTTGCGGTAGGGAAGCCAAGCGTTTTGCCACGCTGATCGCCCCTCATTACCTGCCCACTTAGCGTGAAGCGACGACCCAGAAGTCGACTCACCTTTATCATGTCGCCTTGGGAAAGCGCAGTGCGAATCGCGGTACTGCTCACCACCTCTCCCTCCCACACCATAGGCTCCACCACCTCTACAGAAAAATGAAGCTCTTCACCCAGAGATTTTAGTTTTGGGGCGTCTCCTTTTCTTCCCTTGCCCAATGTGAAGTCAGGACCCACCACTAAGCTGCGCATCCTGAGATATTTCTGTAACAGCCCGATAAACTCTCGGGCGCTAAGCTCGGCCAACTCACGGGTGAAGGAGAGAGTTACAACACACCCCACACCAAGGCTTTCTAAAAGTCTAATCCGCTCCTTGAGACTGGTCAAATAGGCAAGATTAGACCGTGGCGAGAGAACAAGACGGGGATGACGGTGAAAAGTCACCACAACACTAAGCAGACCGCCGGCCGATGCTCTCTCCTTGAGCTTCTTGATAAGAAACTCGTGACCCAAATGAACCCCATCGAAAACCCCGATGGTAAGCGCCGTATCATTCTCTGGCAGCGCTCTGACTAGCTCCTCTTCGACTAGCATTTCCCCTTCAGATTTTACTCACTAGTTTCCTTGTGCCACCTCTGTAACTTCACCCTTAGCGCTTCCCGCTATCTTTCGTCCCACCGATTTTGCTACCGCAACCACCTGTTCCATAAGTCGCTCGAAGTTCTCGAAAGTCAGCGACTGATCGCCATCCTTGAGAGCAGACTCAGGGTTAGGGTGAACTTCGATCATCAACCCATCAGCCCCAGCAGCCACTGCAGCCAAGGCCAGTGGAGCCACAAGGTGCCATCTACCTGTGCCATGGCTAGGGTCAGCAATAATGGGCAAGTGACTCAGCTTCTGTATGCTAGGAATAGCACTTATATCCATAGTATTTCTAGTATAGGTTTCGAAGGTTCTGATCCCTCGCTCACAAAGTAGTAGTTGACGATTCCCCTGTGCAAGGATGTATTCCGCAGAAAGTAGCCACTCCTCAATAACGGCTGACATGCCTCTTTTAAGCATCACCGGTTTTTGCGCTTTACCTACCTCGTCAAGCAGAATGAAGTTCTGCATATTGCGCGTCCCCACCTGAAGGATGTCAGCATAGCGCGAAACCAGTTCGACATCTTGGGGAGTCATGACCTCGGTGATAACGGGCATCCCCGTCTCCTGACTAGCCAACGCCAGAATCTTGAGCCCATCTTCGCCCAGCCCACGAAAAGTATAAGGGGAGGTGCTCGGTTTGAAGGCGCCACCACGTAGAATGTTTGCTCCTGCTGCCTTCACGGCGCGCGCCGTCTGGATAACTTGCTTCTCACTCTCCACAGCGCACGGGCCAGCCATCACTACAATCTCATCACCACCTATGGTCACATCACCAACCCTTATCCTGGTATCCTGTGGTTGAAACTCCCGACTGGACAGTTTATAGGGTTTGCTGATGGTCACAACCTCACTCACCCCGGACCACAACTCCATCGTATCCTTCAGTTCGGGATATGTTCGTCCTACGACGCCGATCACCGTTTGTTCAACGCCCCTAGATACATGTCCAGTGAATCCCATTTGGGTGAGCTTCTCCAATATGCCCTCTAGATCTTTTTCTGGAGATCCTTTGGTCATTACAATTAGCATCTATTACTCCTCCAGACTACTTTCCTTGCCTCCGCTATGCAACCTCAACCCCTGAGTGCCCTTACTATAGACATGCACGATCTCATCAGAACTCTTTTCCGTATTGAAAAGTATCAGGATACGCAGGCACATCGGCAGGCTGCTGGGAACATCCATCTCATGCCCACACATCAGTGGAACCCCGGTTAGTCCTAGCTCTCTGGCCGCCACTGCCGGGAACTCAGCATTTAGATCATGAGTTGTAGTGAAAAGGATACAGGCCACATCCTCTTCTTGAACCTCATTGACACTGATCATCTCTCGGAGCAACTCCTTCGTTGTCGCTACGATATCTTCCTTGGTATTGGCATCCGCCGTGGTTGCTCCTCGAATTCCTCGACACCACATCACTTTTCAGTCCTTTAATCATACCATAAACAAAAAGGCAATGGAATTATAGGCGAAATGGGTGAAGATGCACGGCCATATCGAGCCGGTCTTCACGTAAAGCCACGTCAGGAGAAGGCCAAGGATAAAAATGGGTAGGAAAGCTCCCAGTTGCATGTGTGCTATCGAAAAGAGCAGGGCGCTCAAGACAATTCCCCAGGCATAGCCGAATCGTTTACTAATGCCTGCAAAGATAAAACCGCGGAAGAAGACCTCCTCAGCAATAGGGGCGACCGCAACGGCGAGAACAGCAATAATGGCCAAGCCAAGACCAGTTTGGGTGAGCTCTGGAGGCACAGCGGATAGAGGAGCTATCCCCAACGAGGTCAGTAACATATCCCAGAGGAAACCAATCAACAAGCTAACAAGCACGATCACTGCTGCTAGTATTAAGCCATTTCTTACATTGAAGGAGCGAAAGCCCAGCGCACGCCATCCACAGCGGTATTTGAAAGCGCTGAACAGCCACGCCGAAAGAAACATCGCCCCCTCCCCAACCACCATAGCCGCTAGCATCAGTATGAGCCAGTGTTGAAGCAGGCCTTCAGAGGCGAGAAGGTCGAAAAAGCCCGCAACGTCCTCCACGCTAAGCTCAAGAAAAGCTCCATGGCCTAGAAGCAGAACAGTGCCAATCACCAGGCCAAAGGCAATGAGAACGGTAGAGCTGATAACTACCCCCACCCCCTTGGCAACGTCCCCCACCGTCCAAGGGATGGGGCTACTTCGAGGCTCCTCAGGTATCTCTTGTTCCACCACCAATACTAAGCCTCCATACCACAATCTTTGCCTTACAACAAAGAATGACTACTATAAGAGGTTCAAGATCGCCAAAGCAGATAGCGCCTGACCAGGCAAAACGCCGTCCTAAGCCTTTAGACTGTCCACAGCAGCTTTCTGAAGATCGAAAAGCCTTTCAATGCCCCGCTCAGCTAGTAAGAGCACAGAGTCAATGGTCTCTTTGGAGAAAGGGCTACTCTCCGCCGTCCCCTGAATCTCCACAAACTCACCCGCGCTGGTCATCACCACATTGAAATCAGCCTCAGCCCAGAAGTCCTCATCATAGCAAAGGTCAAGAAGCAACTCCCCGCCTACGATGCCCACACTGGCCGCCGCTACAGCGTTTTTGATAGGAAGCGAGGCGATGGTTCCCTTGTCCACCAAGCCGTTTAGAGCTTGAACCAAAGCCACATAGGAACCTGTGATCGCTGTTGTCCTCGTACCTCCATCGGCCTGAAGCACATCGCAATCAACAGTTAGTGTCCTCTCACCCAGGGCATTAAGGTCAACAGCCGCTCTTAGGGAACGCCCGATGAGGCGCCGGATTTCATGAGTTCTGCCCCCCACCCGGTTCTCCTCCCTCGGTGTCCGAGTGGCGGTGGCACGAGGAAGCATGGCGTACTCAGCGGTGATCCAACCCATGCCCTGTCCTCTAAGAAAGGCGGGAACCCGGTCCTCCACGCTCACTGCACATATCACTTTGGTGTTTCCCTGCTCAATAAGAGCCGAGCCCTCAGCATAACGCTGAAAGCCCGGAGCGATGCACACCGGGCGAAGCTCGTCATTGGCACGACCATCTAGCCTCAGCAACTATGCCACCTCAACGTCTTTGCAATGAAATAGAGTATACCATCAGGCTGTAACGCTGGCAATAAAGCGGCTCTTACTATACAATGAGGGTGTTTATTTTATACCTGCTGCGCAGCGTCACCCTGACCTTGAGCGAAGCGAAAGGGAAGGGTCTGGATTCTTCCCCCGACAAATCGGGGTCAGAATGACGGCTAGGCATTGCTAAACGACCTTATATAATGGATCACAGGCCAATCAGGGAGTTCTCATTGCACGATAAGCGTCCTAAGGAATGTCCGACAGAAATCCATCTGCGCCGGCTCACTGTGGATGACGCTCTATTCAGGCTCGAACGATACCTCAATGATGCCTTCCTCGCTGGCATGCCTACAGTGCGGGTGATTCATGGCAAGGGAACGGGAACCCTTCGCCAGGCCGTGCGCAAGGAGCTAAAGACCCACCCACTGGTCAAATCTTTCAGACGGGCTGAGCTTGAAGATGGAGGCGACGGTGCCACCATAGTGGAACTGTCGGATCAGTGATATGACAAGAATTATGGTCATCTCCGATACCCACGCCAGGAGCCTAAAAGAACTGCCTCAAGAGCTAGTCAATACATTGTCCGAGGCCGACTATGTAGTCCACTGCGGCGACTATGATAACATCGTTCTGCTCGAGGAACTGCGCAGTCTGGCAAAGCGTTTTATTGGCGTGTATGGCAATATCGATCTGAGGGAGATTCAGGATGAGTTGCCCGCCAAGACAGTCTTTGAGGTTGAAGGGAAACGAATCGGGGTCATTCACCCCCATTGGGGCGGTCCCCCCTGGGGGATAGAGGAGGATATAGCTAAAGAGTTTGATGGCGTAGATATCATCCTTTTTGGTCACACTCATGATGCTTGCCACAAAACGATAAACGGCGTGGTTTTCTTCAACCCAGGCCAACCTTACCCCTCGTTCAGAAACCCCGCCACGGCGGGGATCATAACCATAGACAACAATAGAATAGACATCGAGATAAGAACCTTCGAATAAATCGATTGGCGCACTATCTCTATCTATGATCTATTGACAGCAGGGTCATAACATGCCCGCAGTCAATAAGGAACCTGACGACTTCGCATTGGTTGGAATCAGTAATGGCACTTGCAAATGACAGCTTCTGTTGGTGCAGTCGATAATATTACTTGACCAGTATGAGGTCTATTGCAATATATTATGTGAATGAGCTAGTATAGGGTCGCTCATTCCAAGACTAGTTTACACCAACCTGGGGTAAGACTGAACCTGAACGCACTTGCCTGGATTGGGGGTGAAGATCGGCAACAGCAATTGAGATGAGTTAGACCTTGAAAGTTGGGTAAAAACAAGTAGCCGCAGATTAGCAAAACTTAAGGAGGTGTATGATGAAACACTGGATCACAGGAAGCTCGCTATTGATGTTGGCCGCATTGTTGGCTACTTCCCTTCTGCTCGCTTGCGCCGGGCCAGAGGAGGAGGGAGTCTATGAGGTCAGGATTTCCAGCCAGATGCCCGTCGGTCACCACGTCACCGAGGCGGTGGACCTCTTTTGCGAGCGGGCGGAGGAATTGAGCGAAGGCCGCCTTGACTTCCACCATTTCCCAGCGAGCCAGCTTATGCAGGACATCGAGGTCCCCGAGGCCATCTCCACCGGC
>JAUWRG010000067.1 GCA_030610655.1 Dehalococcoidia bacterium | reverse complement strand
GAATCTTGAGTTGTGGCAATCCTAATCCTTTCAAAGAATCTTCGATCTGCGGAAGGACTGCGATACAATCGTCCTGCACCCGTTAGACCTCCTTTCGCCTTGGATTTTGCAACCCTTAGGCTACAGAGGTCGGCGGGTGCTTTCAACTACCCATTTTCACACAAAACAGTGTAGAGCCTAAGGATTTCAAATAGGAGCCGTACACTGATGGCGCTGATCGCAAAGTGACCTTGTAAGATATTCTCGGGTAGTATTTGCTGGCCCCTGGAGTTTATATTGACCAATAGCTTATCTTAATGACCTATAATTATCCTTCTATATCAATTAACCGTCCATGTATTGACAAATGAGAAGATATATGCTATTATCATCTCCAATAATAACAATGGATAACAGGCCGTCCAAAAAGGGTAGCGTAGCCACTCCTGTCCTTCTGCTGAAGGACGAATTCTTCGTCGTGACAGGAGTCACGACGCTACGCGGAATGAGGTTTTTAGACAGCCTGATAATAGAGCATAACAATTATGCAAGGTCGGCGGTTTGTCTCGAAAAGGGCAAACCGGGGGGAATCGAGGGACGCAAACCCACAGGGCCAAGCCTTGAGGTCAGTGGGGTGACTTGGCTGCCGATGGCGGAGGTAGTCACCTGTGGGTATTCCTTGATGAAGAGAGGCTTCCAGCGTTCTACAAGGGTAGGCTGGTAGTCCTGTGCTCAAACCTTCTGGTCTTTTGCTAGTCGACAACACCGACAAGAGCCGAGAGACCAGACGTCGTGGAACGTATCAAATAGTATGGGAGGCTGCATAACGACAAACTGGTCACTGGTGGTAGTTTCCTGAAATCGCTGGCCGTTTTGAAAGGGGCACAAAATGGGGAACAAGGATAGTACGAAACAGCAAATCATAAAGAAATTAATGCTAACGCCCCAACGCCTTGCCGAATTGGAAGCAGAAAAAACCGAACGTACGTGGGCGCACGAGAGGCTTAAGGATCCAGACGATAAGGTCAAGCTCCTGTTTGACCGAGTCTTCGATTGCCGCGTAATGATTGATGAAAGGGGTGGCATAGTTTACGCCAATGAAGCAGCCTGTATGGTACTTGGTTATGCGAAAGAGCAGCTACTCAAACTATCTGCCAAGGACCTATATCCCGACGAGGAAACAGAAAAGATGCAGGCAGCAGCCATCAGGGTTCTGAGAGACGGTGTAGATTATGTGGGAGAGACTGAATTCATCGCCAAGAATGGTGAAATGATAACAGTCGAGGCAGGAGCCGTGAGTCTCAAGCTGGCAGACAGAAGTTACATAACATGCAGTTTTAGAGATATCACTGAGCGCAAGCGGTTGAAGGACGATCTACGGGAGTCGGAGGAGAGGCTCGAGGCTTTCATCGAGAATGCCCCTGACGCAATCCATGTCCATGACCTTAATGGCGTCTTTCTATACGGCAACAAAAAAGCAGAGGAATTGGTGGGTTACTCCAGAGAGGAGCTCTATGACAGTAGCTTCCTCGAGGTGGGACTTCTACCTGAGGAGTACATTGCCAAGACCGCTGAGCTTCTGGAGAAGAGCAGGAGGGGTGAGCGAACGGGCCCTGACGAAATGGAACTTATAAGAAAGGATGGTTCCAGAATCAAGATTGAGATATCAAGCTTTCTCGTGCAGGGAAGTGGTCGGAGCGAAGTTGTCAATATCGCTAGGGATATAACGCAACGAAAGAGGGCTGATGAGGTCATAGTCAAGGATAGCGCTATAGCATCATCCCTCAATGCCATTGCCTTGGCCGATCTTGAAGATAATCTGACCTATGTGAACCCTTCTTTCCTTAGCATGTGGGGTTATGATGACGAAAAGGAGGTTGTCGGAAGGTCTGTTATAGAGTTCTGGCAAGCGCCACAACAGGTTGCAGAGGTAGTAATAGAAACATTATCGGAAAAAGAAGGCTGGCAAGGGGAATTAATCGCCGTGAGAAGAGATGGCTCAGTATTCGTTGCCCAGCTATCAGCAAACATGGTTGTAGATGACGACGGCAAACCCATCTGCATGATGGGCTCTTTCGCCGATATCACCGAGCGCAAGCGATTAGAGGAGATGCTCAGGGAATCCGAATCGCTGTCTCGGGGTATATTGGAGAGCGCAACAGTCGGGATGTACATCGTCCAGGACGGGAAATTCCAGTATGTCAACCCCCAGTTTGAGCAGATAACCGGCTACAGAAGAGACGAGCTTTTAGGGGCAGATTCCATGGAGCATATCCACCCTGACGATAGTGAAATGGTCAGGCAGAAAGCGATAGAGCATCTAAAGGGACAGAGCACCCTGCCGTATGAGTATAGGTTCGAGAGCAAGGACGGGGGGATTTTGTGGATATTGGAGAGGGTCGCATCTATCCAGTACAAAGGCAGACTAGCAACGATGGGAAGCTTTATGGACATCAACGAGCGGAAGTGTGTGGAGGAGGCGCTGGGGGAGAGCCAAAAGTTCTTTTCCGGTACGCTGAACAAGCTACTCACTTTTGTTGGTGTAATGGAGCTCGATGGAAAGGCCGTGTTTGTGAACAATACGGCCCTGGAAGCCGCGGGGATTGAACCAGAAGATGTTATTGGAAAGGTGTTATATGACACCTACTGGTGGGCATACTCCAAAGAAGCAAGGCAAACGATAAAGAAAGACATTGAAAGATGCGCTTCAGGGGAGACATTTGTTCGCGAGATTCAAGTCCAGATGGCTGGCGGATCGCTGGTGTGGATCGAGTTCAGTATGCACCCAATTTATGATGAAGAAGGGGAGGTCAAATATCTGGTGCCTGAGGGACGCGACATCACCGACCACAAGCAGGGGGAAGAGGCGTTGAGGAAATCCGAGAATAAATTTAGAACTGCCATTGAGTCGGCAAGGGACGGCATAGCGATGATTGATATCGACTCCTCAGTGGTGGACATCAACAGGACGTTACTGATAGCCTTGGGATGCGATTCTAAGGAGCAAGTCATCGGTAAAAGCGCTTTGGAGTTTCTTGTGGTCGAGCAACCTCAAGAGCTACAGGATGGCATACAACAGGCGCTAGCTAAAAAAGGCCACGCTAATAACCTGGAGTTAATGGGACTCACTCGCGATGGTATAAAGGTCCCGGTGGAGATAAACATCTCTCAGATGAGTGATGAGGAGGGGCAGACTACAGGGGCTATCATTGTAATCAGGAACATCGCCAAGCGCAAGCAGGCGCAGGAGGAAATTATATGCCATAGCAAGCGCGTTGAGGCACTACATGCCATAATCGCCGTGGTGATCCAGACCCTGGACCTGGATGAGATGCTAAACAGCGCCCTGGAGAAGGTGATCGAGGTTATTGAGGTAGATGCAGGCTGCATACATTTCCTCGATGTGGAAAAGAAGGAACTGGTTCTTAGGGTTCATCGGGGACTATCTGAGCAATATGTTGCAGCTATAGAAAGACTGGGAGTGGGTGAGGAAGCTGTGCGGCGATGGCTGGAGCATACAGAGCCCGCCTTTGGATTGCGTGGAATTTTAACCGAGCCAGTTTTGGAAGCAACATTGAAGGCAGCCGACAAAGAGGGCATAGGAACCTTCGTGGCAGTGCCGCTATGGTCCAGAAATGTGATGTGGGGAGGGTTGGGCCTTAGCAGTCACACATCCCGGCGCTTCTCCACCGAGGAGCTGGAGTTGCTTAAGTCTATCGGCAATGAGGTAGCGGTGGGCATAGAGAACGCCAGGCTACTTGAGAAAACGAGGGAGCTATCGATAACCGATGAATTGACCGGGCTATACAATCGCCGCCACTTCTACGAAGTGCTTGAGGCTGAGATGGAGCGCACGCAACGCTATGGGCGCTCCTTTTCTGTGGCAATGCTCGACCTTGATGGGTTCAAGCAATACAATGACAGGTTTGGGCACACCAATGGCGATGCTGCCCTCAAGTCCCTTGGCGAAAGACTGAAGTCGTCATTGAGGAAGGTCGACAGGGTTTTCCGCTATGGGGGCGATGAGTTCACCATCATCCTGCCGTCTACGGAAGCTCGAAAAGCTAAGAAGATTATCGACCGTATCAAGTCAGAATGGTTAGAAGTGCCTAAAGCAGAGAATCTCGTTCTGGAAAGTCCTCTCGGGTTCAGTGCTGGAATCGCTCAATTCCCTGAGAATGCAGAAACGGCTGACGGTCTGGTATTCCTGGCCGACGCTGCCCTCTACCATTCCAAGAGAGAGGGAGGATACAAATCTACACTGGTTTCCAACTTGGGTGAAGTGCCAGCGAGCATGTTGGGCAGTGCAACCATGGACCAGGTCTATGCACTGTCGGCAATGGTAGATGCTAAAGACCCACATACCTACGGTCACTCGAAGAGGGTCGCCGCCATAGTGGAAAGGATAGGCAAAGCAATCAAGCTACCGCCAAAGGAACTAGCGGACTTACGCGCTGCTGCTCTCCTGCATGATATTGGCAAGGTGGGCGTCCCCGACGCAATCCTAACGAAACCTGACAAGCTAGTAAAGCATGAATGGAAAATCATAAGGACGCACCCTGTTGAGGGGGCAAAGATCGTTGGCTATGTTAGGGAACTGGTAGAGTTGGTGCCTATAATCCGGCACCACCACGAGTGGTATGATGGTACCGGCTATCCTGATGGGTTAAAGGGCGAAGATATACCCCTGGGCGCCAGGATCATAAGCATAGCTGATGCCTATGACACCATGACCACGCAGCGTCCTTACCGGGATGTCGTATCTCAGGAAGAGGCACTTGCGGAGTTGAGTCGGTGTTCTGGGACGCAATTCGACTCACAGCTTGTTGAGACGTTTTGCCGCGCTGTGAATGAGGATATCGAGCAAGATGCTGGCAAAATGAAGTCCCCCTCTTTAGTCCCGAAATAGTTCCTGGGAAGTCCTCCCTACCATGGCGGGAGCAGCGGCGTCATTTAATCTCTCTTGGGTAGGTGCCCCGATATGATCGGGGCAACCACAAGGATTGGGAGTGACCCCCAGAACTACGCCCCAGGTCGGGTAGGCATATATCATTATGAGGAGTGAAACGACGAAGAATCTCCAGCGGCGCCATTTAATCTCTCTTGGGTAGGTTGGAGCATCCGCTCCAACCACACCTTGAGCAGATGCTCAAGGCTACCCTATTTTGGTAGGCGCCCCGATATGATCGGGGCAACCACAAGGATTGGGGGTGACCCCCAGAACTACGCCCCAGGGCTGGTGGGCATATGTCATTATGAGTAGGGGCGGGTTTGAAACCCGCCCCTACTGTTGATTTCACAATGAATGGGCGCTTTGTTACTACCAGTGGCTAAATATCGAGGTTCTTTACGCTCTTGGCGTGGGCCTGGATGAAGGCTTTTCTCGGCGGGACCTCGTCTCCCATGAGGGTCTCGAAGATTTTGTCCGCATTGACCGCATCGGCCACGTTTACCTGAAGCATGCTCCTCGTTTCGGGGTTCATGGTTGAGTCCCATAGCTGCTCGGCGGTCATCTCCCCCAGTCCCTTGTAGCGCTGAATCTCCACCTTGCCCTTAGTCTTCTTCGCCAGCGCTTCCTTGTCCTTATCCGAATAGGCCCAGTGCTTCTCCTTGCCGGCAGTGACGCGGAACAGGGGTGGCTGGGCGATATACAGGTGGCCCTCATTGATAAGCTCCGCCATGTGGCGAAAGAAGAAGGTGAGGAGCAAGGTGCGGATATGGGCGCCATCGACGTCGGCGTCGGTCATGATAATGACGCGGTCGTAGCGCAATTTCGACAGGTCCATCTCGCTGTCGATGCCTGCTCCCAGGGCAGTGATGATGATGCGGATCTCGTCATGGGCCAGCATCTTCTCGGGCGAAGCCTTTTCCACATTGAGGATCTTTCCTTTTAAAGGGAGAATGGCCTGGAAGCGACGGTCTCTGCCCTGCTTCGCCGAGCCTCCCGCCGATGGCCCCTCCACCAAGTAGATTTCGGACTTTGATGGGTCCTTCTCAGAACAATCGGCGAGCTTGCCGGGGAGGGTGCCGCCATCAAGTGATTTCTTTCCGATCACCAGGTCGCGTGCCTTTTTCGCTGCTTCACGGGCGCGCGCCGTGGTAAGGCACTTCTCAATAATCCTTTTGGCGTCTGCGGGATGCTCATCCAGGAATTGGGAGAGGTCCTCCACCACTGCCGACTCTACATGGTTCTTAACCTCGGGGTTGCCCAGCTTGCCTTTCGTCTGCCCCTCAAACTGGGGCTCGGCAAGCTTAACGCTGACAATGGATACCAGTCCCTCTCTGGCGTCTTCGCCAATCAGGTTAGCATCCTCTTCTTTCAACAGCTTGAACTTTCGCGCCGCATCGTTGATGACGCGGGTGAGGGCGGAGCGAAACCCGGTGAGATGGCTTCCACCGTCCTGGGTGTTAATACAGTTGGCAAAACTGAGGGCGGTCTCGGCGAAGCCTTCGTTATATTGGAGGGCAACCTCAACCTCAGTGCCATTCACTTCCTTGGACAGGTATATAGGCTTGTGGAGCACGGGCCTATTCTTGTTCAGATAGCGGGCAAAGCTGGCGATGCCGCCCTCAAAGTAGAAAGTTGTCTCGCGGTCTGCCCCCTCATCTCGAAAGCAGATCTCCAGCCCCTTGGTCAGATAGCACATCTCGCGGAAGCGCTGTGCCAGGGCGACATAATCATAATTCATGTTGCCGAAGATCTCCTCATCGGCGATGAAGGTGGTGGTCGTTCCGGTATCCGACGCCTCGCCCACCTGCTCCACACCGTTCTGGACTATGCCGCGGCAGTACTCCTGAGAATACACCTTGTAGTCTCGCTTGACCTCGACCCTGAGCCATGAAGAGAGGGCGTTTACCACAGATGCGCCCACCCCATGGAGGCCTCCTGAGACCTTGTAACCCCTGCCACCGAACTTAGCCCCGGCGTGGAGCGTGGTCATAACCGCCTCCAAAGCCGAGGTGCTGGTTACCGGATGAATGTCAATGGGGATTCCTCTTCCATTATCGGCGACCTCTACCTTACCATCTTCAAAGATGGTAACGGTCACCCTATCGCAGTAGCCTGCCATCGCCTCATCGATGCTGTTATATACTATCTCGTATACCAGGTGATGAAGCCCTTTTGGCCCGGTGCTGCCAATATACATCCCGGGGCGACGGCGCACCGCCTCAAGTCCACCCAGTACCTCGATGTCTTCTGCGGTATAGTTATTATCTTCCATCGTCACTCTGTCCTTCTTAGAAGGATGTCCAATTCAAAAAGAAGGCTTCGCCAGGGCTGTGAATTAGCTATGGCAAAGCCAAATAGAATAATTGCCAAGCTATAAGTTGGGGACATCGTAATATTATAACACATATGGGCGCTCATGGGAACTCGACGCCTGATGCTTTATCTTCCATCGGACAAAGTTCAGGAAGGGCAGAAGCTCAGTTTTCTCCTCTTCGGTTAGTTGAGAAAAGGGGTCAGCCGGGATCGGTTGTGGTTCCTCTCTAAGGGAAGCGACCAGGTCCATAGGTATGCGGTCCAGGCACTTACACAGGTCAACGTAGCGCACGCCATATACGCTTGCCCACATACCAAGCTTGCCGTCCTTTGGCTTCCTCTTGCCTTGCTCCACCTGGTATACAAAGCCTGCTGTGACGCCAAGGTTGTTTGCCATGTCCTCCACCCGCGATATCCGCCCTGTACGTTCGTCGCGTAGACTGCTTCTTGCATCTCTAAGCAGGTTGCCAAGCCGGGTATAAGCATGTCGCTTGGACGGATTCTTCGGTTTCATGATGATTATTATTATACCAAATTGTGTGAAATGTCAAGTTGAAGTATTGACATCCTAAACCAAATGGTGTAAAATGCAAAATACCATCCCCACTCGGGAATAGTTCTGGGTCCTTCAGCGGAAGGACCCCAGACCGCCGCCTGAGGGGTCGCCTAAGGCGACCCCTCAGTGTGTCCTTCACTTGTGAAGGATCAGCGAAGCAACCTCCTTATGACATCCTTCAACAGAAGGATCATTGTCTGGTTCCTTCGAGTATGACTTTGGAGCCTGTATTTAAATAAAGGATTAGGGCTAATAGCGATATCTTGGTCCTTCTCAGATCGAAGATTCTTTGAAAGGATTATCTGTGGTGTTGTTCCATCGTCCTGATAGATGGCGAAACTGATTGGCTCCTACGCCTGCGATGGAGATGTAGTCCTTCTCAGTACCGGCCTCGATGTTTTGTATCCATGCTACAGATGGAGCGAAGTGTGTGGAGTCTACCGTGGCAACTACTGCGTATCCATAAGACATGAAAGTTGTTGTTGTAACCGTTGATCCACTTGCCAGTATTTCACGAATGTCATAATGGGGGCACGGCCCTTCTTCTTCACCCTTCACCCTTCACCCTTCACGAAGTGAAGGGGAAGAATCTCAACACGCTCAAGACAGGCTCCGTGGAAGCCAGGTAGGGGCACGGCATGGCGTGCCCCTACGTAGTGAAGGGGAAGCATAGCTCAGCGCGCAGGACACGCTTACGAAACCGGTAGTGGTGCGTGAGCGGAAGGACAAGGTCGCCAACGGAGCCCGTTGGCG